>NZ_LR217692.1:300000-444777 GCF_900698845.1 Buchnera aphidicola (Cinara cf. splendens/pseudotsugae 3390)
AATATAGATTTTTATAAAAATCTATATAATTTTTGTACAATTATAGTATCATTTAATTTTTAAAAATACATTTTAATTTTTATATTTTATAAAAAAAAAGATAAAAAATATTAAATACTTGAAAAGTATATCTTAATAAATAAAATTTTTCATTATTAACCTATAATATATCTAGAGAAAAAATTATGTATGTTATATTTTTAGACCGTAATACACAATATAAAGCAAAATCTGGTGACATAATTAGATTAGAAAAAATAAATATAAACATTGGAAAGACAATAATATTTGAAAAAATAATATTATTATCAGATAATGCAAAAATATCTATTGGACAACCTATACTTAATAATATTTATGTAGAGGGATTAATTCATCAACATGGAAGAGACAAAAAAATAAAAATTATAAAATTTAATCGCCGTAAACATTATAAAAAAAATCAAGGACATAGACAATATTACACAGATGTTAAAATAAAAAATATAACATATAAAAATTCTACACTATAAGGTATAAAAATGGCTCACAAGAAAGCAGGTGGTTCTTCTCGAAATGGTAGAGATTCTCATTCAAAACGATTAGGTATTAAAAGATTCGGAGGTGAACATGTGTATCCTGGAAATATCATTCTCAAACAGAGAGGAACTAAATTTCATCCAGGGTATAATGTAAAATGTGGTAAAGATCACACATTATTTTCTATTGTAAGCGGATTAGTAAAATTTGAAAAAAAAGGTTTACCAAAAAAAACATACGTAAACGTAATACAAAGATAATGTAAAAATATATATTTTAATTAAATCAACAAAATGTTTTATATTAAAACAATATTCTGTCAAAGAGAAATATAACATGAAATTTGTTGATTCAGTTGTAATTCATGTATCTGCTGGAAACGGAGGACATGGATGTACGAGTTTTAGAAGAGAAAAATTTATACCTAAGGGAGGTCCGGATGGAGGAGATGGAGGCGATGGAGGTAATATTTGGATAATATCTGATTTAAATATGAATTCACTAACTGATTATCGTATTAAAAAAATTTTCCATGCAGAAAATGGAAAAAATGGATTTAAAGCAAATAGTTCTGGAAAAAAAGGAAAGGATACATATATCCGTGTCCCTTTAGGAACTAGAATTATAGATATTGAAACTAATGAAATAGTAGCGGATATACAGCATAAAAATCAAAAAATTCTTGTTGCTAAAGGAGGTTGGCATGGTTTAGGAAATACTCGTTTTAAGTCACCTACTAATCGAACTCCTAGGAAAAATACCAAAGGTTCATTAGGCGAAAATAGACATATTTCATTAGAATTACTATTAATTGCAGATGTTGGAACATTAGGTTTTCCTAATTCTGGTAAATCTACTTTAACTAGTATGATGTCTAATGCTAAAACAAAAATAGACAGTTATCCGTTTACAACTTTACATCCAGTATTAGGAACAGTAGAAAAAAAAAAAAAAAAATTCATTATTGCTGATATACCTGGAATTATACAGGGAGCATCATCAGGAGTAGGTTTAGGAATAAAATTTTTAAAACATTTATCTCGTTGTAAATTACTACTACATATTATTGATACAAATACCATTAAAAAAAAAAATCTTAATAAAATCAGACACATTATCTTACAAGAACTTAAAAATTTTAATGAATCACTATTTCAAATACCGAGATGGTTAATCTTTAATAAAATTGATATTTTAACAAAAAAAAAAATTAATAAAATCAAAAAATATGTAAAAAACAAAATTCATCCTTGTCAAAAATATTACTTTATTTCTGCTAAAGATAATATCGGAATTAAAAATTTATCTAAAAATATTATTAAATATTTATATGGACAAAAAAAATAACATACACAAATATTTTTTAAAAATTTATTTTCTGTAAAAAGAAATAATAGAATCGCATAAAAAAATATATTTTTATGTATGTTTTGATTTTAACTATAAAGAAACCCGGATTAAAAACACCGGGATTTCTTCACTATACAAAAATCACTATCTTTTTGAAAATTGAGTCTTTTTTCTAGATTTGCGAAGACCATATTTTTTACGTTCAACTTGTCTTGAATCACGAGTTACAAAACCTTCTTTACGTAGTACTCCTCGCAATGTATTATCATACTGTATCAATGCACGAGTAATACCCTGACGAATTGCTCCTGCCTGACCAGATATTCCACCACCTTTAACAGTAATATAAAAATCAAATATATTCAACATATTTACCAAATCTAAAGGCTGTTGAACAACCATACACGCCGTTTTTCTACCAAAATATTCTTTTAAAGAACGTTTATTAATACAAATTTTTCCTGTTCCTTTACGCAAAAAAACACGTGCAGAAGAAGACTTACGACGACCTGTGCCATAATTTATATATTCAGACATTGCATATATCCTAATATTTTATGTATATTAAATATTTAAAAAAATTGGTTTTTGTGCACTTAAATTATGTTCGTGCAATGGAAATACCTTTAATTTTTTAAAAATTGATCTGCCAAGAGAACCTTTTGGTAACATTCCTTTAACAGCTCTTTCAAGTATTCTTTCTGGATGATGTAGTAACATATACTGAAAAGTATATTTCTTAATTCCACCTACATATCCAGTATGGTGATAATAAAATTTATTAATTGATTTTTTTCCCGTAACAATTATTTTTGATGCATTTATAACTATGATATAATCACCAATATCTACATGAGGAGTATACTCGGGTTTATGTTTTCCCCGCAAGACAGTAGATATTTTAGCTGCGAAGCGACCTAATATTTTGTTTGTCCCATCAACGTAATACCAAGATTTTGTAATTTTATCCGAATTAGCTGAAAAACTTTTCATAATAAATTTCACCTTAAATATATAATTTAAAAATTAAAAAATTTATTTATTTGGTATACAAAAAAAAACCATAAATATTATTTATATATATAATAAATATTTATATAATTTTATTTATAATTAAATATTTTAAACCAATTAAACGAGAGTTAATAGAATGGACAAGAAAAAGACGCTAGAATTATTAAGAAATCAAATTAACAATGTTGATCATAAAATAATCAAATTATTGTCATTTCGAGAATCTCTCTCGATAGATATTTTGCAAAATAAAATACATAACAAACTTGATATTCGAGACAAAAATCGTGAAATAGAACTATTTAATAATTTACATCAACTAAGCAAAAAAAACAAAATAAATCCAGAATTCATACAAAAAATATTTGAAATAATTGTTAATAATTCAATTCTTATTCAAAAAAAACATAAAAAAAAAATAAAAAACAATTCCAAAAAACGTTTTTGTGCCTACTTAGGTCCAATTGGTTCATATTCATCTGAAGTTTTTAATAATTTATCTAAAAACAACAAAAATTTCTTTTTTGCGCATGAACATACTAATTTTGATTCTATAATTAAATCTTTAAACGATCATTGTTGTTACGTAGCACTATTACCTTTTGAAAATAGAATATCAGGAATTATTCCAGAAGTATATGAGATACTAAAAAAACAAAATGAAATATATATAGTTAAAGAAATTTATGCGACAATTCAACATCACTTGTTTACAGCAAAAAATTGTTTTTTTTATAATATTAAAAAAGTATATAGCCATGTACAACCATTTAAACAATGTAGTATTTTTTTAGAAAAATTTCCAGAATGGAAAAAAAAATATTTTAATAGTACTTCTGAAGGTATGAAAAAACTCTCTTTAGAAAATAAAAAAAACTCCGCTGTAATTGGAAGTTCTGTAGGTGGTTCTTATTATAATTTACAAAAAATAGCAGCTAATATTTCTAATGTAAAAAATAATATTACTAGATTTATATTAATTTCTAAAAAAAAAAACAAAATAAAAAAAAAAATTTCAGTAAAAACTACCATCCTTATAACCTTAAATAATAATCAAGAAAACATCACAAAAATAAAAAAAATATTTAAAAAAAGAAAAATTAAAATTACTAATATAATTTTAGAAAAAAATATAATTAATAAAACAACAAAAACATATCTAATAGAAATAATAGAAAATTTTTTTTCTAACGTCACACAAGAAACTTTACAAATCATCAAAAAGTATGTAAAAAATATAAAAATTTTAGGCTGTTATCCTGTTGAAAAAAATATAACTAAACTATTTTAATCAATTTTAATATTTTTTTATAACTATAAATTTTGATATTATTACATTCAAATACCACTAATACAAGGATATTTACTATCATTATGTTTAATAGCCTAACAAAAAAAATAACTGATATTTTTGAAAATATTTCACATCGAAGCCACCTAAAAGAAAAAAAAATTAAGGAAACTTTGCGTAGGATAAAATCAGCATTATTAGATGCTGACGTATCATTAATAATTGTGAACGTATTTTTGAAAAAAATAAAATCAAAAATATCTGAAGCATATATAAACAAAAACTTTAGTCCTAGTCAAAATTTAATAAAAATAGTGTTATATGAATTAACTAAAATAATGGGAAGTAAAAGTTACTTATTTAATTTTTTGTTAAACCAACTAACTATTTGTACTATTATTGGTCAACCAGGATCTGGAAAAACAACAAGCACTGCCAAGTTAGCTCATTTATTATCGAAAAAATATAAAAAAAAAATATTAGTAGTTTCTATCGATATATATAGACCTGCAGCTATTCTACAGTTGAAAAGATTAATACAAAAAACTAAAGCTAATTTTTTTCAGTCTAACTGTAATCAAAAAATTATAGAAATAATTAAGTTAGCAATAATAACAGCAAAGAAAAAAAAATATGACGTGCTATTAATAGATACGGCTGGACAAATACATACCAACCACTCAAAAATAAAAGAAATGGAAAAAGTACAAAATTATATCAAACCACATGAAACATTATTCGTAATAGATTCTATGACCGGACAAGATTCTGTTAATACGATTAAAAAATTTAATAAAATCTTTACATTATCAGGAATTATATTAACAAAACTAGATAGTGATACACGAGGAGGAGTGGCATTATCAGTAAGATCTTTAACAAAAATTCCAATTAAATATATTGGTGTTGGAGAAAAGATTTATGATTTACAAATTTTTCATCCCAAAAGAATTGCTAAAAGAATTTTAGGTATGGGAGATGTACTATCTTTAATAGATGATATTAAAAATAAAATTAAAAATAAAGAACTAGATTTAATGAAAGAAACTACTAAAAAAGGAAATACTTTCAATCTAAATGATTTCCTGATACAAATTAAACAAATCAAAAAAATAGGAGGCGTTGAATCATTAATACATAAGTTACCTATTAATATTATTAACAGTAACTCTATGTTAAATAATATTGATAAAGAATCTTTCATAAAAATTGAAGCTATGATTCAATCCATGACTGAAAAAGAAAGAAAAATACCATCTATTATAAAATATTCTAGAAAAAAAAGAATTGCCAAAGGCTCTGGAATTACTATACAGGAAATTAATATTTATTTAAAAAAATTCGAAAATATGAAAAATATCATAAAAAACCTTAACAAAAACAAAAAAAACAAAATATTTGAAAAAATTAAAAATTATCTGATAAAATAATATAAATTATATTTGTTAAACTTTAAAAACAAATTGAATATTTAAAATAAATTTTTTTAATATAAGAGAAAAATTGTATGATAAAAATCAGACTAGCAAGACATGGAGCCAAAAAAAAACCATTTTATCAAATTATAGTATCTGATGTAAGATCTGCTCGAAATGGAAAATTTATTGAACGTATCGGATATTTTAATCCCTTTGCTAAAAAAAATGAAAAAAAAATACATTTATCTACTGATAGGGTTGATTTTTGGATAAAAAAAGGAGCTCAAAAATCATCACGATTTGATAAATTATTAATAGAACATGTAAAAAATGTATATCATACACAGAATGATTATAAATAATGATTATCATTGGAAAAATAGGAAATCCATATGGAATTTTAGGATGGGTACATATCCTTTCATATACAGAAAAAAAAGAAAATATTTTTTGTTACTTTCCGTGGAAATTAGAAAAATTGAATATGTATATTTATAAAAAAAATATTATTACATATAAAAACCATACAAATCATTTTTTAGTAAAAATAGATAACTTACACAACAGAACGCAGGCTTCTTCTATAGCTAACCAGAATATATTAATGAAATCTACTAAATTACCTAAATTACAAAAACATGAATACTATTGGAATAACATTTTATTATGTAAAATTTTTAACGTAGAAAAAGAAATAATAGGGTTAGTAAAACAAATATTAGATAATAAGATTTATAATATCTTAAAAATATTTAATTTTAAAAAAAAAAAAAATATATATGTTCCATTTATACAACCCAATATTATTAAAAAAATAGATATAAAAAATAAAATTATTATTATTAATTGGAATTTATGTGAATAAACATAGATTTTTTTAAGAAGATAAAAATTATGCAATTTAGTATTGTCACAATTTTTCCTAAAATGTTTGATAACATATTTCAATACGGAATCATTAGTCGAGCTATTAAAAATAAAATAATTAACATTAATATTTTTAATCTAAGAAAATTTAGTACAAATAAAAGAAGAAAAGTAGATGATAAAATTTATGGTGGAGGTCCTGGCATGTTAATTATGTTTTCACCATTATTTAAAGCGGTTACAAAAATAAAAAAAACGCATAAAACAGATAGTATAGTAATATACTTATCTCCGCAAGGAAAATTATTGAATCACAAAAACATTCAACATTTTCTTAACATAAAACACCTAATATTTATTTGTGGTCGTTATCAAGGTATTGATGAACGATTTATACGAAATCAAGTAGATGAAGAATGGTCTGTGGGTGATTATATTCTCACTGGAGGAGAGTTACCGTCTATGATATTTATTGATACCATTACACGATTACTTCCAGGAGTATTAAACAATAAAAATTCCTTATTAAATGAAACTTTTTCCAAAAATTTATTAGATTGTCCTCATTATACACGACCAAAAAAAATAAACAATATTAGTGTACCTAAAATTTTACTATCAGGAAATCATAAAAAAATAAAAAAATGGAGATTGCAAAAATCATTAAAAAATACTTTAATAAAAAAACCAAATCTTATAGATAAATAAATTTACTTTAATATTAGTGTAATAAAAATAAAAATCACTATAATCTAACTAAATAAAAATTTTACATACCAATTACATGAGATATTCAAAATATGAATAGTTATATTCACACCCTGGAAAATAAATATAAAAAAAAAAACGTTCCATATTTCAATTCAGGTGATTCTATTGTTATCAAAACATGGATATTAGAAGGTAATAAAAAACGCCTTCAGTCATTTGAAGGTATTGTAATCGCAAAAAGAAATAGAAATCTCAATTCCTCATTTACAGTTCGAAAAATATCTAATGGTGAAGGTGTAGAAAGAAAATTCTTAATACATTCACCAAATATACACGAAATAAAAGTTGTAAAAAAAGGATTAGTGAAAAAATCAAAATTATATTATTTACGATATCGAAAAGGAAAATCTGCACGAATCAAAGAGCGCTTGAATTAAAAATAATTCTATATACATATAAACTATATATTACATATGTAAAAATAATTTACTTTCATATAAATCATGCAGTCAGCATACAAAAATTGACTGCACAATATATATGTATTATATATATTTAATACGTTCCACCAATTGTTAACCGATCTATTTTAATGGTTGGTTGACCAACATTTACTGGAATATTCTGTCCATTTTTTACACAACTCCCTATTCCGTCGTCTATACATAAATTATTTCCTACCATGGATATGGATTGCATTACTTCCGTTCCTGATCCAATTAATGTAGCATCTTTGATAGGATGAATAATTTTACCATTTTTAATAAGATATGCTTCGGAAGTAGTAAAAACAAAATTTCCTGATGTGATATCTACCTGACCTCCGCTAAAATTAACAGCATAAATACCATAATCAACACTGTTTATAATATCGGTAGGAGTATCTATACCAGCTAATAAATATGTATTAGTCATACGAGGCATAGGTAAATGCGCATATGATTCTCTTCGACCATTACCTGTGCTTTTTTTATTCATAATATGTGCATTTAATTTATCTTGTAAAAATGATTTTAAAATTCCATCTTTAATTAAAACATTATATTGACTAGGCACTCCTTCATCATCTATATTTATAGAACCTCGTTTACTATTAAGTGTTCCATTATCTACGATAGTACATAAAGTAGAAGCAACTCTATGTCCTTTTTTTTTAGAAAATACAGAGGTTTTTTTTCGAATAAAATCTCCTTCTAATCCATGTCCTACTGCTTCATGAAATAAAATTCCTGGCCATCCAGGACCTAAGATAACTGGAAATAAACCAGATGGTGATGGTTTCGCAAATAAGGAAAGAAGTGCTATACGAACCGCTTCTTTAGTCCAAGTATCTATTAATGTTCCTTTATTAGTATTTTTTTTAAAAAATTCATTAATTCTAAATCTACCTCCTCCTCCGCTAGTTCCTATTTCTCTACTATTATTTTGCTCTACTGTTACTTGTATAGTAATGTGAATTAATGGTCGAATATCACTTAATACTGATCTGTCATCAGTAGATCCAATTATAATTTCTTCATATTCACATGTTAATACAGCATAAACATCAGTAACTCGACTATCTTGTTGTCTAGCTAATCGATCGATATAATTTAAAATATAAATTTTTTTTTCAATATAATCATTATTAATGGGATTAAATTGTGGATACATACTTTTAAAATCTGAATATAATTGTTTTTTTATAATGTTATTTTTAACATTGACAATCATATTACAAACCATATTAGTAAAATAAATTAAATTTTTTAACGTAATAGAGTTAGTATAAGAAAAACTAGTAGAAATATCTTTTACTGCTCGTATTCCAACACCTTTATCATAAAAATAAGATCCTTGTTTAATAATTTTGTTATCTAAAATCCATGCTTCTTGTTCTTTTAATTGAAAATATATATCTCCAAAATCAACTTTATTTTCTAACATATTATCTAACAACAAAAAAATGTCATGTTTTTTAAGATTATATTTATTTAATAAAATATTTATCATTATCAGAAATCTCTTAATATTTATATCAATTTAATGTTATGAAAATATTTTGATGATAATCTTTTAAATATATTTATAAATACATTATTTATATTTTGATTTAAAATATGATAATAATTATTATAAATAATTATTATTAAATGTTATTATATTATAAATATTATTGTTATTTTTACTAAATTTATATAAAATGAGATTAAATATGAATCAAAAATTCAAAATATTATTAATAAATGGACCTAATTTAAATTTATTAGGAACTCGAGAACCAAAAATATATGGTTCAGATACATTACCTGAAATTATAAAGAAAATAAAAAGCACAGCTAACATTTTAAATGTTAAATTATATGATTTTCAATCTAATGCAGAACATAAAATAGTAGAAAAAATACATGAAAGCAAATTGCTGAAAATACAATTTATTTTAATTAATCCAGGTGCATTTGCGCATACTAGCATCTCTATTCGGGATGCTTTATTAGCAGTACAAATTCCATTTTTTGAAATTCATATTTCCAATATTTTCTCTAGAGAAAACTTTCGTTCACATTCCTGGATATCAGATATATCATGTGGAATTATATCCGGATTTGGAACTGACGGATACATATGTGCATTAAATAAATCTGTAAATATGTTAATAAAAAAAAGTTTGTAAGAAAAAATTATAAATATATAAGATAAAATTTTTTATCTGTTACATTTTTTATTTTTATAATATAAATTAAGTTTTTTTCTTAAAGTTCCACGATTAATTCCTAAAATTAAAGCAGCTTGTGTTTGATTACCTCGAGTATATTGCATTATATTATCAAATAACGGTTTTTCTATTTCAGATAAAAATCGTTGATATAAATTATTATCATTTTTTTTAATAACCACTGAAAAATAGTTTTTTAAAGCAATCGTAATATAATTAATTAAAGGAGTATTAAATACTTCTTTATTAATAATATTTAATACAAAAAAACAACCAGAATTTCTTTTATTATTTAACATATATTTACTTAATTAATTTTATAAAAAATATTCTTAATATGATCAAAGATCAGGAATATTAACATTAAACTGTTTTATTTTAGTGATAAATGTATTTTGTAATACATAAAGTATATCACTGTAAATTATATTTGTATAATTATGTGACAAAATATATATTTATTATACCATATCTTCACAATATAATAATGTAAGCAGATGCACCATGTCTAGAGGAGGACTGGTTATCCAAGTTTTTAATTCATCGGTTACAGGGTGTACAAAGCTTAACATTCTAGAATGTAGAGACGGTCTGGAAAATCTACACAAAAAAATACATGTTTTTTTAGAATATCCCAGTGAATTATATCTTATTCCTTTAGAATATGTACTATCTCCAAATATAGGGTGAGCAATGGAAGAAAAATGTACTCTAATTTGATGCATTCTCCCTGTTTTTATTTGTACACGAACATATGTATAATTTTTGAATCTAGTAATAACTTTGTAGTGAGTAATTGCTTTTTTTCCTCCGCTACCAATTGTCATAATAGTTCGACGATAAATGTTTCTTTTAATTGGATAATTGATACTTCCATTTCGTCCAATTCTTCCAACAACAATAGCGTCGTATTCTTTAATTATTTTACGGTTTTTAAACAAACCAATTAAATAATTATATGCTAAAATTGTTTTAGCCACGACTAACAAACCTGATGTATTTTTATCTAATCTATGAACTATACCCGCTCTAGGTAAACTGGAATTACTTTTATAATGAAAAATTAAAGCGTTTAATAATGTTCCAGATATATTTCCATAACCTAAATGAACAACAAAATTAGATGGTTTATTAATTATCAATATCTCAGAATCTTCAAAAATAATATCTAATGGTATATTTTCTTTTTTTATTTTGGTGAGATTGAATTCATTATTGACGCACACAATAATTAAATCATTAAAAAAAATTTTTTTTTTGGAACAGTAACAATAACATCATTTACAGATATACATCCTGATAAAATCCATTTTTTTATACACGAACGAGATATTGGAAAAAACTTTTGAACTAAAATTTTATCCAATCTACAAGACTTTAATTTTGACACAGTAGATATAAATTTTAATTTTATTGTATTAGAAGACATATTATACTCATTAAATTTTGTATTTTTAAAAATAAAAAATAAATATTATATTTTAACATAAAAAATATTAAATTTAGATATTTTTGTATTCAAAAAATAATTAAAAATTAATTTTACACATAAAATATTATCTTAATACATTAAAAAATCAAATATTTTATCTGTATAAGATAACTATATTTTTTATTTTAATAAACATTTTTAGGGAAAAAATTATATGAAAACTGATAAAATCCGATCTTTGTTTTTACAATTTTTTAAAGAAAAAAACCATACTATTGTTAAAAGTAGTTCTTTAATACCTGCAAACGATAACACTTTATTATTTACAAATGCAGGAATGAATCAATTTAAAGAAATATACTTAGGATATAAAAGAAACCAAACATCATCATATACTAGTTCTCAATATTGTATTCGAACAGGAGGAAAGCATAATGATTTCAATAAAGTGGGATATGAACCATACCACCATACATTATTTGAAATGCTCGGAAATTTTAGTTTTGGAGAATATTTTAAAGAAACGTCTATTATATATGCATGGGAATTTTTAACTCATAAAAAATGGTTAAAAATATCAAGAAAAAAAATATGGATCACATATTATTATAAAGATATTGAAACAAAAAATATTTGGTTAAATAAAATAAAAATTCAACCTAATCACTTAATTACAATATATGACAAAAATAACATAAAATATCATTCCAATAATTTTTGGAAAATGGGTGATTCAGGTCCATGCGGTCCATGTACTGAAATTTTTTACGATACAAGAAAAAATAATAAAGAAAAAAAAAAAATTAAAAACTACAACGAACTAAAAAAATATTGTGTAGAAATTTGGAACTTAGTTTTTATGCAATTTAATCAAATTAGATCTAAAAAACTAATAAAATTACCCATTCCTTCAGTAGATACAGGTATGGGTTTAGAACGTATATCAGCAGTTTTGCAGAAAGTTTCCTCAAGCTATGAAACAGATAATTTTATTAAACTAATACAATCTATCAAAAAAACTATAAAAATCAAATCAAATAACTATATTTCATTGAGAATTATTGCAGATCACATCCGAACAGCAACTTGTCTGATTTCTGAAAATATAATACCTGGAAATGAAGGAAGAAATTATGTATTAAGAAGAATTATTAGAAGAGCATTAAGTCATGGATATTTTATAGGCTTACATAAACCTTTTTTTTATAAATTATCCGAATTTATAATCAAAAATATGACACAAATAAATGTAGATTTTAACATTTCTTCTAATATTAATGTTATAAAAAAAATACTATTGTCTGAAGAAAAACAATTTTATCAAGTATTGAAAATAGGAATGTACAAGTTAAAAAAAGAAATCATTGTCAATCAAACCAAAAAACTATGTGAAAAAAAAATATTTCATTTATATGAAACATTTGGATTACCTATAGAAATTACAAAAGATATTTGCAAAAAAAAAAAAATATCTATTAATTTTCAAAAATTAAATCAAATAATAAAATTAAATAAACAAAAACAAAAAAAAAAACATACACAAAAAAATCAACATAGTTCATGTTTAATACATATTACTAAGAAATCTATTTTTGATGGATATCATGAATATATAAAAAAATCTAAAATTACTCAAATTATTTATAAAAATAAATCTGTTTCATATTTATCTGAAAAATGCGTAGGAATATTAGTATTAAATATAACACCTTTTTATGGTGAATCTAGCGGACAAATAGGAGATTCAGGAAAAATAATCAATAAAAAAGGAACGTTTATAGTTAATAACACACAAAAAAATGGAAATTTTACTGCACACCTAGGATACCTTAAAAAAGGTATTTTATGCGTAGGAGAAAATATAGTTGCAAAAATAGATTCTAAAAAAAGAAAAAGAATACAATCTAATCATTCTGCTTCACACTTATTACATGCCGCATTAATTAAAAAATTTGGATTGAATATAGTTCAAAAAGGATCCTATATAAATAATAAATACTTCCGATTCGATTTTATGTACAACGATAACCTTACAGAAAAAGACATTCAAAAATTAGAAATTATAATAAATAAAAAAATTCAAAAAAATATCAAAATACATGCTATTATTACATCATTTTCTCGAGCACAAAAATATAATGCTATATATTTATCATCTAAAAAATATAAAAATACCGTCCGTATGATCTGTATTAATAATTTTTCTATTGAATTATGTAATGGAACTCATCATGAATCTACTGGAAAAATAGGATGTTTTAAAATTATAAAATATAAAAATATTGGAAATTCAATAAAACGTATTACTGCAATAACAGGTATACCCGTAATACATTATATTCAAAAAAAAATAAATAAAGAAAAAAAAATACAAAATTTACTAAAAAATAATTCCAATGATATATATAAATCAATAAAAAAATTAGTAAATAAAATTAGTTATATAAAAAAAGAAAAAAAAGACTTAACAAACCAAAATATTTCACAAATATCTAAAAATTTAATATCAAAAGCATATAATATTAATGATATATTAATAATAATTTCATATATATCCCATTTAAAATATACAATGCTTAAAAATATATCTGATACTATCAAACAAAAAAAAGAATCCGTTATTATTATACTAATCAATAAAAATACCTCAATAATAAGATTTTTAATTAGTGTTACTAATAATATTATTCAACATATAAATGCAATAGATGTTATGAATATAATATTTTCTATTTTATCTGGAAAAGGTGGAGGAAATAAAAATATTGTTAAAGGAAAATTAGAAAACACAAATATTATATCTGAAAAAATAAAAAAAATGAAAAAAAAAATCATAAAATATATACACGAAAATAATATATACAAATAATACTTATATTATAAAAAACAAGTTTATGAATAATATATATATTATTTTATTTATTTTAATATGTTTAAAAAAACAAAATATATATTTTGTTTCTCAAAAGGAACGAAAGAAATGCTTATTTTAACTCGTCGAATTGGCGAAACGTTAATGATCGGCGATGAAATAACTGTAACAATTTTAGGGATTAAAGGAAATCAAATTCGTGTAGGAATTAATGCTCCTAAAAAAATATCTGTACATAGAGAAGAAATATATAAAAAAATTCAGCTAGAAAAAAATTCGTGTGAAGGAGATAAAAAATAAACACTTACTGTATTTTGTGAACATTCAAAATACAGTAAAAATATCTTTACTTGTTAAAAAATTTAATTTTTTTTAACAAATATATTACTTAATATAATTAATATCATTTCATTAAGAAATCAATAAAAAATAAATATTGAATGTGACAATAAAATTTCATTTGACTTATTTTATAAAAAAAGTAATATAGTCATATATATTTTTTATATATTTAATATATTGGTGAGATGGCCGAGTGGTTTAAGGCGCTCCCCTGCTAAAGGAGTATGTATTAATCTGCATCGAGGGTTCAAATCCCTCTCTCACCAAAATAATATCATATATGCATCCGTAGCTTAGTTGGATAGAGCACTCGGCTACGAACCGAGAGGTTGAAGGTTCAAATCCTTCCGGATGCATAAATAATATTTATATATATGAATAATAATTAATTAATACCTTAATTTATGTTTTATTTTATATGAAATAGGATATTATATTTTGTATATTCCTAGAATTTATTTTAATAAATCAATAAAAGTTGACACAATTATTAAATTAAAAAAAAACATGGTACATTTTTGTGTAAATGTAATTAGATTACGTATCAATGATATAATACATTTATTTAATAATACTAATTATATATTTATCTCTAAAATATTAGACATAAAAAAAAAAAACATTTTAATAAAAATTATAAGTACACAACTAGACGATAAAGAATCCCCAATAAAAATTCATTTAGGACAATGCGTGTCTAAAAAAATGAATATAACCATTGAAAAATCAGTAGAACTAGGTATTAATACCATTACTCCTATAATATCTAAAAAAAAAAATTCTGAGAAATCAATATCTAAAAAAATATGTCATTGGGAAAAGATAATTATTTCTGCATGTGCTCAATCTCTTAGAAATATTGTACCTAAATTAAACACACCATCTACAATACATCAATGGTGTGATAGCATCACTCCAAAATCTACTAAAATTATTTTTGATCCTAGAGCTAAAAATACAATTTATAATATTCCCAATCAATACAAAAATATTTTTATATTAATAGGTTCAGAAAAAGGATTTCATGAATATGAAAAAAAATGTGCACAGGAAAAAAATTTTTTAAAAGTATCCCTAGGGCCTAGGGTACTGCGAACTGAAACAGCAAGTATTGTAGCAATAACTGCATTACAAATACACTTAGGAGATATATAAAATATATACTGTTAATCATTAATATATACAATAATATAATCTAAAATATCTATTTAGAATTTAAAGCAGAATCAATCATTTCATTCAAAACTAACATTCGTGATTTTATATGTTTAATACAATGAACAGATTTATGTTTTTCTATCTCTAGTTCATAGCAAATATTTAAAGCAGTAATAAAAATTAATTGCTCTATATTAGAAACACCTGTTTTTTCCTTTAAGTCTTCCAATCTTTTATTTAAAATATTTGCTAGATAGTATAAATCTGAAGAATTTTTGTCAGGACAATTAACACGTATAAACCGACCAAAAACTTCTATATCAATAGATTTTAATGACATAAATAATTCTCTATAAATAATCATTTTTAAAAAAAATATGTAATATTATCTAATAATCTATTTTCAAATCATACATCAATACATACATGTTATAAAGAGATTTTATCTATTTTATCAACATAACTAACCAATACCAAATCTGCTTTTCTTATACAAAATAATCCTACAGATACAACTCCGGGTATATTATTTATATATTTCTCTAAATAAATAGAATTATCCATACATAAATTGTGCATATCAATAATATAATTACCATTATCTGTAATAAAATTTTTTCTATATTCAGGTTTTCCACCTAATTTTACTACTTCTCTGGATACACTATTTAATGAAATAGGAATTACTTCTACAGGAACAGGAACATTATCAAAATTTTTTACATATTTTGATTTATCTACTATACATAAAAATTTTTTTGAAACAGAAGCTATAATTTTTTCTCTAGTTAAAGCCCCTCCGCCACCTTTTATCATTTCCAAAGAATGATTTATTTGATCTGCACTATCAATATAAATATCAAGTGATGTAAGTGTGTTTAAATTAACAATAGGTATATTAGACTTTTTTAATAAATCTTCTGATGTAGAAGAACTCGGTACAACTCCTCTAATATAACTAGAAATAGTTGATAACTCTTTAATAAAAAAATTTATTGTAGATCCTGATCCAATTCCAATTATTGAATTTTTTGGTACATAATTTATCGCAGATATAGCTACAGATTTTTTTAACGTATCAAACATATTTTCTCCATAATACATTAAAAATTATTTATCAAAAATAAAATGTTATAATGTTTTTTTTAGATAAATCAATTATAATCATGATAATAATAAAATTTAATTATTTCGTTAATTATTGTAATAACAAAACAATACATCCATTTTTACACAAAAATAATTATTAAAAAAGTATTTTCATATAAACTATTGTATAAATAATATTTTATCTGGGGTACCTGGATTCGAACCAGGGATGCCGGTATCAAAAACCGGTGCCGTAACCTCTTGGCTATACCCCAAAATTCACATTAATAAAAATTTTTAATACTATTATAATTATGCGGAAGGCGAGATTTGAACTCGCAAACTTTTCAGCGCCAGAACCTAAATCTGGTGCGTCTACCATTTTCGCCACTTCCGCTACTTAATATATATATAATTTTTATGGCTATAACGAGAATCGAACTCGTGACCTCAGCGTTATGAGTGCTGCGCTCTAACCGACTGAGCTACATAGCCAGAATATTAAAAATACTAATATTTAAATATTAATTTTACACAAATAAAATGTTTTTTACAATAAAAATTTATAAAAATTATTTTATAAAAAAATAATTTTTTATAAAAAACATGATGTTTAGAAAACATATCAAATAAAAATACAATAAAAATCATCATACATAAAATACATCAGGAATAGTTTAACAATGAAACCTACAAACAACAACAATTTCATTAGTAAAATTGTAAAATATTCAATCTTAAAAAATCCTAAAAGAAAAATAAAAACACGGTTTCCACCAGAACCTAATGGGTACTTACATATAGGACATGCAAAATCTATATATTTAAATAATAATATTGCTAATAAATATAATGGTACATGTAATCTTAGATTTGATGACACAAATCCTAGAAATGAAAATGTAAAATACATTCAAGCAATTAAAAAGGATATAAAATGGTTAGGTTTAGATTGGTATAAAGCGCCAACATATACTTCAAATTACTTTAATCAATTATACCGATATGCAATTCAGTTAATAAAAAAAAAAGCAGCATATGTAGACGAATTAAACGCAAATGATATAAAAAAATATAGAGGAACGTTAAAAAAAACTGGAAAAAATAGTCCTTTTCGTAACCGAACCGTTAAAAAAAATTTAACGTTGTTTAAAAAAATGAAAAACGGAATGTTTCCAGAAGGATCTATGTGTTTACGAGCAAAAATAGATATGAAATCATCATATATTATATTACGCGATCCTGTTTTATATAGAATCATTGTTTCTGAACATCATCAAACAAAAAAAAAATGGTGTATTTATCCCATGTATGATTTTGCACATTGTATTGCAGATGCTTTGGAAGGAATTACACACTCTTTATGTACATTAGAATTTTTAGATAATCGCCAATTATATATATGGATACTAGAAAAATTACATTTCAATAAAATACCTCCAAAACAATATGAATTTTCTAAATTAAATTTAGAATATACAATTTTATCTAAAAGAAAAATACAAAAGTTAATAAACCTTAAACTAGTAAGCGGATGGAAAGATCCAAGACTAAGTACACTATCGGGTTTACGAAAAAGAGGATATACTAAAAATTCTATTAAAACATTTTGTCAGAAAGTAGGAGTTACTAGACAACAAAGTCTAATAGAATTATCTCTACTAGAGTCTTGTATACGAAAAGATCTTAATTATTCTTCTCCTAGAAGAATGGCTGTTATTAATCCTATTAAATTAATTATAACAAATATTGATCATAATTATACAGAATACTTAGATGTTCCGAATCATCCTAATAGAAAAGAAATGGGTCACAGAAAAATTTTATTTTCCAGAGAAATATATATTGAAAAAGAAGATTTTTGTAAAAAATCTGTTATAGACTACAAAGGATTAGTATTAGGAAAAAAAGTTCGATTAAAATATGCATATACTATACGAGCAAATCAAATTATAAAAAACAAAAACAATGATATTTTATGTATTTTGTGTACTTATTACTTAAATACAAAAAAAACAAAAATCTTACCAAAAAAATCATATAATATAATTCACTGGATATCTAAAAAAAATTCTACTAAAACTCAATTCAAATTATTTAATGTTTTATTTACATGTAAAAATCCAGAAAAAGAAAAAAACATTATTCAATTATATAATCCTAATTCATGTATAATTAAAGTAGGGTATACTGAATCTATAGTAGATAATGAAGATATTCAACATGCTTACCAGTTTGAAAGAATAGGATATTTTTTAAAATTAAAAAAAAAAAATAAATATAATATTTTAGTATGTCATAGAATTGTATCTTTAAAAAATAAATATAAAAATCTAATAAATTAAATTTTATTTATTTAATTTTATTAAATATTTATTTAATTTTATAAAATTTATAATACTAACATATTAATTCATTTGATAAGAATCATTTTTTTTTTATAAAATTAACAATAACAATATATATTAATATTAGTAATTAAATTATTACTAATATTGATATAAATAAAAATACTATTTTTATAAAATAATATATATAACTATTGCATATTATACAAACATAAAAAATTTAGAATCAAATTACAATAACATCTAATAGTCTGTTTATATATAAAAGTATTAATTAAATAATCATTAATGTTGTATTTTTATAAAAATTTACACGTACGGAACAATACAATGTCAAAAATAAAAAAAATATTTGCTCGCGAAATACTGGATTCCCGGGGATATCCAACCATTGAAACTGAAGTTCATTTAACTAGCGGACATATTGGATTAGCTTCTGCTCCGTCCGGAGCATCTACTGGTTCTAAAGAGGCTTTAGAATTAAGAGACGGAGATTTTAAACGTTTTTTTGGTAAGGGAGTACAAAAGGCAGTACAGAGCGTAAATACAGAAATAAGAAGAAGTTTATTAGGTAAACAAGCGGATGAGCAAAAAGAAATAGACAATTACCTGATACGTTTAGACGGTACACCTAACAAATCAAAATTTGGTGCAAATGCAATTTTATCAGTGTCGTTAGCACTCGCAAAATCTGTTGCTGCAGAAAATAGAATTCCATTTTATTCTTATATTTCTGAGCTTAATAAATCAAACAATAAATTTTCTTTACCCCTTCCTATGATCAATATCATTAATGGAGGTATGCATGCCAATAATAATATTGATCTTCAAGAATTTATGATACAACCAATAGGAGCTATTAATATTAAAGAAGCTATTCGTATAGGATCAGAAGTATTTCATACATTGGGTACAATACTAAAAAATAAAGGATATACAACTTGTGTAGGAGACGAGGGAGGTTATGCTCCTAATTTACAGTCTAATGAAGAAGCGTTATCTATGATGAGTTTGGCTGTAGAAAAAGCAAATTACAAATTAGGAGAAGATGTGGTTTTTGCTATAGACTGCGCTGCATCAGAATTGTTCGATAAAAAAACACAAACATACAAGTTAGAAAATGAAAAAAAAACATTTAATTCGCAAGAATTTACTCATTACCTTCAGAAATTAACTAAAAAATATCCTATTTTATCAATAGAAGACGGCTTACATGAAAATGATTGGAAAGGCTTTATACATCAAACGAAAGTCTTGGGAAAAACTATACAACTAGTAGGGGATGATTTATTTGTTACAAATAAAAAAATTTTAAGTTATGGAATAAAAAATAAAGCCGCAAACGCAATTTTAGTCAAATTAAATCAAATAGGAACCTTAACAGAAACTTTAGAAACTATTCGTTTAGCTAAAAAAAATAAGTACTCTGTTATTATATCTCACCGATCTGGAGAAACAGAAGATACTAGTATTGCTGACTTATCTGTTGGTACATCTGCAGGACAAATAAAAACAGGTTCCATGTGTAGATCGGATAGAACAGCAAAATATAATAGATTAATTAGAATAGAAGAATTTATGGATCTTGATAGAAGCCTACCAAAAGAACGATTAAAAATGTTCAATCCATATAACTAAAATTATATACAATTTAGAACATATAATAAATATTGTTGTTTATAAAATAGGGGTGTAACCCCTATTAATAATAACTATTAATATGTATATAAACATATATAATATTTAAAAAATATGACTTTAATATTTATATACCAAGATAATATAATGTAACTAAATTTTTTTAATTTATATTTTATATATAGATAAATCATTGATTAAATTAATAGAAAGGATACACTACTAAATGAGTTTTACAAAATTAAAATTTTAATATCTTGAAAATAAAAAAATATCATTTATTTAAAAAATTTCTAGTATTGTACATTTTAATATTCTATATTAATGATTTATATAACTATAAGTACAGCAGAAAAAGTATGAAAAAAAAAATAATCATATTAATTGATGGAAACTATTGTTTATATCAAACATATTTTTCTTATTTAAAATTAAAAAACAAGAATGGAGATTCAACTGGAATATTATATGGATGTATTAAAATATTTAACAGGTTAATAGAAATATTTAATCCTAAAAACATCGTAATTATTTTTGATACTTCAAAAACAACATTTCGACATCAATTATACAATAAATATAAAAAACATAGAAAACCAATGCCTAGTAACTTAAAACAACAAATAAAACCTCTAAAAAAAATTATTCAATTACTAGGTATACCAATAATCAATATAAAAAATGTTGAAGCTGATGATATCATTGGTAGTTTATCTAAAAAATTTACAAAAAAAAAATATTATGTGTTTATCTATAGCGCAGACAAAGATTTAACACAGTTAGTAGATAAAAAAGTATCTATCATCCCAGGAAATTTTATCACAGAAGTATTAAATGAAAAGCATGTATACAAAAAATATGGGGTACATGCAAAATGTATAGCAGATTTTTTAGGATTAACAGGTGATTCTTCTGATAACATTCCTGGTGTTCCTGGTATAGGAAAAAAAACAGCTTCTGCGCTTTTAAAAAATTTCTCCTCTATATCAGATATATATAAAAATATAAACCGTGTTGTTCATCTTCCGATAAGGAACATAAAAAATATTACAAGTAGTTTAGAAAAAAACAAAAAAACAGCCTTTCTATCATACCGTCTTACTAAAATAAATCAAAATATTTATATAAAAGACATATCATCACATTTAAAAAAAAATAAAATAGATACACCTTTATTATTAAAATATTTTAAATATTATCAATTCAATAAATACATTGAACAAATATATACAAATCAATTTCCTATTTTAGATAAATATCATAAAAAAAAAAAAAATGTACAAATTGAAATAGTAAATACTGATGTTATATTAAAAATGATAAATATCATTATTCAAAAAAAAATATTTTCTATTGCTATAGACTTTTATATAAACAAAGAAAAAAAAACTTTTTTTTATATCTCCATATCGGTTACTAATTATATAACATGGTGGTATATTTATGATCAAAGAAAAAATAATAAATGCATGATAACTCCAAATATAATTTTAAAAAAAATAAAATTTATTCTAGAAAACGAGAATTATCACAAAATCGGTACCGATTTAAAGAAAATTTTTCATACCTTAAAAAAATTTGATATTACATTAACAGGAATATATTTTGATACATCAATTGCATTATATTACTATCAATTAAGTAACAATAAAAAAAAATATAAAAAAAATACCTTGAAAAAAAACATAACCAAGAAAAATATTTTTAATTCAAAAAAAATAATTTTTAACGTTATTCAAAAATCTTTAAATCCAATACAAAAATATTTTCAAAATATAAAATATTTAACTATTAACTCTAAAAAATCATTTAGATCTATTGACATACCTTTAATAGAAGTACTATCTACCATGGAACATACTGGTGTATTGATAAAAAAAAAAATACTAAAAAAACAAAAAAAAAAAATCAATAATACATCATTAAAACTTTCAAATAAAATATATTCTATAACTCAAGAAAAATTCAATATTAATTCTCCTAAACAATTACAAAAAATTTTATTTAAAAAATATAATTTTCCATACTTTAAAAAAACAAAAACTGGCAATATTTCCACTGACGAAACAGTTCTCTCGGAACTATCTAAAATTCATAAATTACCTAAAATTATTCTACAATATAGAATATTAAAAAAATTAAAAAATACTTATTTAAAAAAATTAATGCAATCGATAAATGGAAAAACAAAAAGAATTCACACTACATATCACCAAGACTCAACATCAACTGGTCGATTATCTTCAAGTAATCCTAATTTACAAAACATTCCAATTAAAACTAAAACAGGAAGAAAACTTCGAATAGCGTTTATTGCAAAAAAAAAATGGTTATTATTAACGGCAGATTATTCTCATATTGAATTAAGAATAATGGCACATTATTCGAATGATAAAAAAATGATAAAAGATTTATCATATACTCAAGATATACATTATAATTCAGCTAAATATATATTCAATATTAATGATAATAAAATAAAATCTTATCATAGAAATATTGCTAAAATTGTAAATTTTTCAATATTATATGGAATTAGTTCTTTTGGACTATCTCAAAAACTAAATATTCCCATCTGTAAAGCTAGAGAATATATAAAAAATTATTTTTCAACATATAAAACAATTAAAGAATATATCAAATATACATATAATTTTGCTAAAAAAAAAGAGTATGTGAAAACATTATTTGGAAGAAAAATATATATCCCCAATATTAATTCAAAAAATCAAAAATTAAAAAATAACGCAAAACGTTTTTGTATTAATGTAATTATACAAAATACTGCTTCAGATATAATTAAAACTTCTATGATTAAATTACAACATATATTTCAAAAAAAATATCCAAATGATATAAAAATAATTATGCAAATACATGATGAATTAATATTTGAAATAAAAGAAGAACAAATATCTAAATTTAGTCATTTAATTAAATATCACATGGAAAATAGTACCAAATTAATAGTTCCATTATATGTATCTATTAAAACAGGAAAAAATTGGAAAGAAATGAAATCTTGTATTTTATCTGTTCCAAAATAAATTATACCATACAGATAAATGATGCCGAATAACTAAAATATCTAATTTACTAAATTTAGAAAAAACCAAAACAGTTATGTCCATATTTAAAATAGATATTTTTTTACGAATTTGTGAAATTTGAATTATTTTTTTTTGTTTGGAAACTTTATCAGTTTTGGTTAAAACAAATAAAATTGAAACTGATCTTTTCTTCAAAATTTTTAAAATTTTTAAATCTAATAATTTTAAAGAATAACGAATATCGGATAAAATCATAACACCACGTAAACATAATCTATGACGTAAATAAAAAAATAGACTTTTAGTGATTAATTTTTTAGTTAATAAATTTATTGTAGAATATCCATATCCTGGAAAATCTATTATTCTAAAACTTGACATAACATCAAAAACATTTATAGTTCTAGTTCTCCCTGGTAATTTACTCACGCGAGCTAATTTTTTATTATTAGTTAATACATTTAGTAAACTAGATTTTCCAGAATTAGAATAACCTAAAACTGCAATTTCTATTCCAGAAAAATCTTCTAACTCACAAGTATTAATAATACTTTTTAAAAAAGATGTTTTATTAAATTTTATATTATTCATGATAAACATCATCCTTATTAATATACCATAATCAAAAATGTAAATAATTAGTTTGCAAATACTAATTCATAAATCAGAAAAATATTGTAAAATAAAAATATAATTATACACTATAAATATTGAAATTAAGAATATACCATCATATCTATTTAACATAGTATATAAATACTACCATTTTGTTAAAAAAATATTTTGTATAAAATACCTATAAATAATATTATATTACTATTTTAGATAAGAAAATTATATAATTTATAATTTTAAAAATTACATCAATAAAAAAAACAATATTTTTTCTTCCACACCGAACTTTAACTTACATATTCGTTCAATAATTAAAAAAAAATTGGTATCTATATGAATAAAATGATCAGAAATATTGCTATTATTGCTCACGTTGATCATGGAAAAACAACACTACTAGATCAATTATTACAGCAATCCGGTACGTTTCAAAAGCATGAAGAAAAAATTGATAGAATTATGGATTCTAATGAATTAGAAAAAGAAAGGGGTATAACAATACTATCTAAGCATACGTCAATAACATGGAAAAATTACCATATAAACATTATCGATACTCCAGGACATGCCGATTTTGGAGGAGAGGTAGAAAGAATTTTATCTATGGTAGATTCTGTTTTATTAGTTGTAGATGCTTTTGAAGGACCTATGCCTCAAACACGTTATGTAACTAAAAAATCATTTTTATATAAAATAAAGCCAATAGTAGTAATTAACAAAATGGATAGACCCACTATTCGACCAGATTGGGTAATAAATCAAATATTTGATTTATTTGTTAATTTATCTGCTAGTGATGAGCAATTAGATTTTCCTATAATATATACTTCAGCATTATTAGGTCAATCGGGATATGATCCTGATAATATACAAAATAACATGGTCCCTTTATTAAATTCTATCATAGAATATACTCCGATACCCAACATATCAAAAAAAAAATTTTTTCAAATGCAACTTTCACAATTAGATTTTAATAATTATTTTGGAATGATCGGAATCGGAAAAATACAACAAGGACAGTTAAAAAGTAACCAAATAGTTTCAGTATTGAGAAATAAAAAAAAAATTTACACAGGAAAAATTCAAAATATATTAAAATTCTATGGGTTAAAACAAAAAAATATAGATATAGCATATGCTGGTGATATTATTGCAGTTACAGGACTTAATAACATTAAAATATCAGACACTATTTGTGACCCAGAGTTTTTATACCCTTTACCTAACTTGAAAATTGATGAACCTACTGTAAAAATGTTATTTTGCGTTAATCAATCACCTTTTTGTGGCAGAGAAGGAAAATACATAACATCTCGTCAAATTTTAGAGCGATTAAAAAAAGAAACTATTCGTAATATTTCTTTAAATGTAGAAGAAACTAAAAATTCAAATATCTTTTCTGTTTCAGGAAGAGGAGAATTACATTTATCTATTTTATTAGAGCAACTACGTAGAGAAAATTTTGAAATAGAGGTGTCTAGACCCACGGTAATTTTTAAAAATAAAAATAACGTGTTAACTGAACCATTTGAAATAACATTATTAGATATTGAAAAAAAACATCAAGGACCATTAATACAAAAATTAGGTGAGTTAAGAGGTGAAATACAGAATATAGTGACTAGTGAATACGGAAGAATTCAAATTGAATGTATTTTATCTAGTAGATCTTTAATTGGATTCAGATCTGAATTTATGAATCTTACATCAGGAAGTGGTACTTTTTTTTCATCTATTAACCATTACGGACCATTACAGAAAAAAAAATTCGGACAAAGAAAAAACGGAGTTCTTATTTCTAAAAAAACCGGAACAGCTGTATCTTTTTCTATTTACAATCTTCAAAACAGAGGACGAATGTTTATTCGTCATGGAGAAGAAGTATATGAAGGACAAATTGTAGGAATGCATAACCGATCTAATGATTTAACTGTGAATTGTTTAACAGGAAAAAAATTAACAAACATGCGTGCTTCTGGAACTGATGAAGCTATAACTTTAACTAAGCCAATTAACATTACATTAGAATATGCTTTAAATTTCGTGAATGACGACGAACTAATAGAAGTAACCCCTCGTTCAATACGATTAAGAAAATTACTACTTAAAGAAAGTGATAGAAAAAAAATAATAAAAAATAATACTCGTGATTAGCAATCATTAATAATAAAATATATAATATACAATTCATATTGTTAACAACTACTGAAAAGAATCTTTATATCCTAAAAAGATTCTTTTTATAAAAAACACTATAAAATATAAATAAATAATTTTTAGATCATATCAATTTAAAAATTTTACTAAAAATAATAATTTTAATTGCATTTAATTTAATTAAATAAAATATTTTGTAAAATATGTTAAGCATAAATTTAATCTCAATATTTGTCTAAAATTCATTATTATAATTTTTTATATAAATTATCTAAATATTACTTTTTTAATGCTTTATTTTTAATTAATTTCTATTTTAAAAAATTATTATAAAAATTTACTATCTAGTAAATACAAAAAAATTAACAGATGGATTTGATTTTATAAAAAAAATATTTTTTTTTTTTAAAAAAATTTTTTTTATGCGAATTTGTAATAATATTTTTTTAGGATATATATATACCCATGATAAAACTACACCAACATGAAACTTATGACCTGACTTATCATCTAAATATTCAACAGATTCAAAAATCTTAGGATGAAAAAAAGAATTATTACCTATTAATGAACAAACTGTAAATTTATTAATTTTTTTATTTTCATATTTACATAATACTTCTTGTCCATAATAACAACCTTTATTAAAATCAATAGCATCCCATTTTTTTAAATCTAAAGATTGTAATATAAAATAACCAGATATTTTTTTATCAATTATAGGAAAACATGCTTCAATGTCTAAAGCTAACCATTGCATGCTAATACTCAAAAAAATTTTATACTTCATACATGTCAAAAAATTTTTTACTTTACTTTCATGCACTAAAATTAAATATCTATTAACAGGTTGATCAATTTTTAAAACAATTAAATCATCCCGCACAATTACTGAAGTATGTTGATTAAACCTTATAGATAAAACATCTTTTAATATAAAGTCTGAGTTACTACCGCACAAACCAAATAAACGAAAACTATTATCTTCAAAAATATCTACTTTAGAAAATAAAGAATATTTTTTTAATTCATACAAATGTTTCTTACAAATTGAAGAACGTACAACATACAAATAACAATCGTAATATTTAAATATGAAAAATGAAGTCCATACTTTTCCGTTAATATTACAATGAGCTCCAATTTTATAATTATGAAGATCAATTAAATTCATATCTATTGTAAATTGATTATTTAAATATTTTTTTTTATCTGATCCTAGAACACGAACTATAGACCAACCATTTAACTGCATATATATATTAGGTAAATTATTACTTAAATAAACATTTGAATTATTTTGCATAAATTACTCTCTAAGAAAGACTTTTTCAGTATTTTTTTTTTATATTATAGTCATATGATATAATACAATAATTAAAGTTTATATAAAAATTATTATATAATAATAATCACATAAAATATTACATATCAATTATTTATAATAAATTAAAAAATGAAAATTATACATATTTTAAAAAAACAAAAATTTTAAAAAATAAAATGAAAAAAATATTAAATTTATCCACTTTAATTAAAAAAATACAACTATCTAAAAAAAAAATAATATTATTAAAGAGGAATCTTTGACTATGATAACAATAAAAAAAAAATTCAATCTATTAATTCTAAATTAAAAAATTTAAAATTTTATAAAAATTCTAAATTAATATCACATCTATACAAAAAAAAGAATATTTTATCCAAAAACAAAAATGATATTATACGAATTACTAATATACTACAAGATATAGAATGTTGGATAAAAATATTTATACAAGAACCCGATAAAATTATTGAAAAAGAAATAAATATACAATATAAAAAATTAAAAAAAAAATTAAAAAAACTAGAAATATACATCATGTTTCACCATAAACACGATCATAATAATTGTTATATAGATATACAATCAGGATCAGGAGGAATTGAATCACAAGATTGGACAAAAATGTTATTAAAAATGTATCTAAAATATTCATTCAGTAAAAAATTTAAAAGTAAAATAATATCCCAATCAGTAGGAGAAACAGGTGGTATAAAATCTATTACATTAAAAATTAAAGGTGAATATGCGTTTGGTTGGTTTAGAACTGAAACAGGTATACATAGATTAGTACGAAAAAGCCCTTTTGACATAAACAACAAAAGACATACTTCATTTAGTTCTGTATTTGTATACCCCGAATTAAAAAAAAATATTCATATAGATATTAAACCGAAAAATCTAAGAATAGATGTTTACCGATCTTCAGGAGCTGGAGGACAACACGTCAATAAAACAGAATCTGCTGTACGCATTACACATATACCTACCGGTATTGTAACACAATGTCAAAATGAAAGATCTCAGCATAAAAATAAACATGCCGCTCTAAAACAATTAATATCTAAATTATATCGAATAGAAACAGAAAAAAAAAAAATAGAAAAAAAAAATACAAATACAAAAAAACCTAGTATTCGATGGGGAAACCAAATTCGTTCATATATATTAGATGATTCTAGAATAAAAGATATCCGAACAAACATAGAAAGAAATGATGTATATCAAATTTTAAATGGTGATTTGCATCAATTTATTGAAACTAGTTTAAAAATGGGATTATAAAGATAAAATATGTCAAAAAAAAATCAAGAAAAAAAAATAAAAAAATCATCAAAAAATGAAGTTAATATAAGAACAAAAAAATTATTTCAATTACGTCAATTGGGTTTTGATTTTCCTAATAATTTTATTTGCACAAATAATATCAAAAATATTTTAAATGTATATCAAAAAAATACAAAAGATGATTTAAACAAATTATGTTACATAGTTAAAATTGCTGGAAGAATTATAAAAAAAAGAATTTTAGGAAAAGCTGCATTTTTAGTAATATATGGTAATCATCATACAATTCAGATATATGTAAAAAGTAATTTATTTGCAGAAAATTACTATAAAAATCATATTCTAGAATTAGATTTAGGAGATATAATCGGAGTAAAAGGAAAACTATTTAAAACTAATACATTAGAACTATCTATTTATTGTGAAAAAATATATTTATTAACAAAATCTTTGAGACCATTACCAGACAAATACCAAGGATTAAAAAAAAAAGAATTAAAATATAGAAAAAGATACTTAGATCTTATATCTAATATTCAGACTACAAAAATTTTTGAACAAAGATTTTCTATTATTTCAAATATTCGTAAATTTATGACGCAAGAAAATTTTTTAGAAGTTGAAACGCCAATGATGCATCCTATTCCTGGAGGAGCTAACGCAAAACCATTTGTTACTTATCATAACTCCTTAAATAAAAAAATGTATTTACGAGTCTCTCCCGAACTATATTTAAAAAGACTAATTATCGGTGGTTTTAACAAAATTTTTGAAATAAATAGAAATTTTAGAAATGAAGGATTATCAAAACAACATAGTCCAGAATTTACTATGATGGAAGTTTACTTATCTTACAGTCAATATACTGACATGATGTTTTTTTTGGAAAAATTATGTATTTTTTTAATAAAAAAAATTTTTAATTCACATATTTTTACATATGGTAAATACCAGTTAAATTTTGAAAAACCAATTAAAAAAATGACTATGATACAAGCAATATTAAAATTCAATAAAAAAATTAAAAAATCTGATCTAAAAACACTAGAAAAAGTTAAAAAACTAGCACACAAACTACACTTAAACATAAATACATGTACTTCATTAGGAGAAATAATTTATTTAATTTTTGAAAAAAAAACAGAAAAAAAAATAATACAACCAACATTTATTACTGAATATCCCCTAGAAATTTCTCCTTTAGCTAAAACTAACAGTATAAATAAAAATATCACAGATAGATTTGAATTTTTTATAGCAGGTTATGAAATAGCTAATGGTTTTTCTGAATTAAATGATCCAGAAGAACAAAAAAGACGTTTCAAATTACAAAAATCACAAAAAAAAAATGTAGAATTTTTAAAAAATTTTTATTACGACCAAGATTATATTACTGCTTTAGAGCACGGATTACCACCTACATCTGGTTTAGGAGTTGGTATTGATAGATTAATCATGATTTTAACTAATCAAAAAAATATCAAAGATGTTATACTATTTCCAATTTTAAAGAATAAATTATATCAATAATTAAAATCATTAATTTTGATAAAATTAATCAAATACATAAAATAATTATTTCAATTGAAATAATAAACAATATTTAATATTTTTTAAATATAAATATTATTAATACATAAAATTATTAATATTCATTCAAATAATATATGTGGAGAAAAAATGCAAGATACATTAAATATTTCAAATAAAGTACTAACAAGAAAAAATCTTATTTATTTAATAAAAAAATACAAAACACCATTATGGGTATACAACGCAGATATTATTGTCAAACAAATCAAAAAATTAAAAAAATTTGATATCATTCGTTTTGCACAAAAATCTTGTTCTAATATACATATATTAAAAATAATGAAAGATAACAACATAAAAATAGATGCTGTTTCATTAGGAGAAATAAAAAGAGCGCTTATTGCAGGATTTAAACCACACAATAATGACATTGTATTTACATCAGATATTTTAGAAAAAAAAGTACTAAAAGAAGTAGTTCGAAAAAAAATTCCAGTTAATGCTGGATCTATTGATATGTTACATCAGTTAGGAAAAATATCTCCTAAACATCCTGTATGGATTAGAATTAATCCTAAATTTGGAGGAGGGCATCATATTAAAACAAATACAGGAGGAGATCAAAGTAAACACGGAATCTGGAATTCTATGCAAGCTATACCAATAATTGAAAAATATAATTTAAATCTTATTGGATTACACATACATATAGGATCAGGAGTGAACCTAAAAAACTTATATCAAGTATGTGAATCTATGAAAAATCATGCCATTAAACTAAATAAAAAAATACAATTCATATCTGCTGGAGGAGGACTAAGTATACCCTACAAACCAACAGATAAAGAAATCAACATAAATGAATATTTTCAAAAATGGAATAGTGTAAAAAAACAACTTACTTCTACTTTAAATTGTCCTATTAAACTAGAAATTGAACCAGGTCGATTTTTAGTAGGTCAATCTGGAATATTAATAGCAAAAGTATATTCCGTAAAAAAAACGCAAAAAAATATTTTTGTACTAATTAATGCAGGATTTAATGATTTAATGAGGCCTGTTTTATACGGTAGTTACCATGAAATAACAGTATTACATAAAAATATCAAAGATATCCAAAAAATACCCCTCATTCGAGGTATAATAGCTGGACCATTATGTGAATCTGGAGATATCTTTACAGTACAAGAAACAGGAATTATACTACCTAGAAATATTCCTGCAGTATATCCTGGAGATTATATAATTATCCACAATACTGGTGCTTACGGATCATCTATGTCCTCTAACTATAATAGTCGACCTTTTATCCCAGAAATATTATATGAAAAAAAAGTTTTTAGGTTAATAAGAAGACGTCAAACTATAAAAGAAATGCTATCATTAGAATTACCTCTATAAAAATCACATAATGATATATATCATCCTTTTACAATATATGATATCTTATAAGTCATAATCAATAACTATACATTATAAATAAAAAACTTATACAATAACATTATCAATACTTATTTTGTGTTTAAATTAATTATGAATAAAAAAATAAAAAAAAAAAAAATATATATTAAAACATGGGGTTGTCAAATGAATGAGCATGACTCCTCTATAATTGAGAACATACTGATAAAAACAAAAAATTATATTGTTACTAAAAATCCAGAAAAATCAGATATTTTAATTCTAAATACCTGTTCAATCCGAGAAAAAGCTCAAGAAAAATTATTTCACCAATTAGGTCGTTGGAAAAAATTTAAAAAAAAAAAACCCAATATACGTATAGCTGTAGGTGGATGTGTAGCTACTCAGGAAGGAAAAAAAATTCACAAACGAGCTAAATTTATTAATATTATTTTCGGACCTCAAACACTACATAAACTACCTGAATTAATAGATCAATCTTATTATACTAAAAATTTAGTTATTGATGTTACAACGTCATCTTTAAAAAAATTTAAGAATTCAGTTAATACTCAAATTAATCAAAAATTCACTTCATTCGTTACTATTATGGAAGGATGTAACAAATATTGTTCCTTTTGCATTGTACCTTATTCTAGAGGAAAAGAAATCAGTAGGCCACGTGAACATATATTATCTGAAATAAAGAAACTTTCTGATTTAGGTGTACGAGAAGTTATTTTGTTAGGGCAAAATGTAAACGCATATAAAATATATAATTCTATTAATAAACGAAAATATAATTTTTCAGATTTATTATATGAAATTTCAGAAATTCCAAAAATAAATAGAATAAGATATATAACCAGTCATCCCATGGAATTTAGTCATGATATAATACAAGCTTATAAATATATTCCTCAATTAACAAATTTTTTACACTTACCCGTACAAAGTGGATCTAATAAAATATTAAGATTAATGAAAAGAGGTTATACTGTAGAAGAATATGAGGATTTAATTAATAAATTAAAATTTATTCGACCAAATATAAGCATTAGTTCTGATTTTATTATAGGTTTTCCGGGAGAAACGCATCGAGATTTTAAAAAAACATTACAATTTGTTTCAAAAATCAATTTTGATACAAGTTATAGTTTTATTTATTCTCCCAGACCAGGTACTAGAGCTGCAAAATTAACTGATAATACTACTATTGAAGAAAAAAAAAATCGATTATATTTATTACAAAAAAAAATAATTCAACAATCATTTCAATGGAGAAGAAGAATGTTAGGTACTATCCAATCAGTACTAGTAGAAGGCTCTGTTAAAAATAATCCGAAAGAATTGTACGGAAGAACAGAAAACAATAGGATTATTTATTTTACTGGAAAATCAGAACTAATTGGAAAATTTGTACAATTAAAAGTCATAAATATTAATTATAATACATATTTAAAGGGAACAATCATTTGAAAAAAAAAATAAAATATATTTTTAATGTTTACAATAATTATATTGGTAAAATACTATGAACATATATCTACAGATTGCATGTAAAAAAAAATTTTTTTTCCCAAAAAAAAATTTTTTTTATCATGTTTAAAAAAAATTTTTAAAAAAAAAAAAGTAGAAATTACTATTAGATTAGTAGATCTTATAGAAATCCAGTTACTCAATAAAAAATATCGAAATAAAAATATACCCACAAATGTATTATCATTTCCAGCTACTAGTAATATATATATAAAACATAAATTTCGAAATTATATAGGAGATATAATACTCTGCGCTCATTACATCAACAAAGAATCTTTATTATTACGGAAAAATATATTAGAACATTGGGCACATATGATAATTCATTCTACATTACATCTATTACATTATACTCATAATACTGCTCAATCTGCAAAAAAAATGCAAACAGTAGAAAATATAATCATGAAAAAATTAGGTTTTCTTAATCCATATAACTTATACTAATAATTTAAAATAAATAATAAAATCAAAAAAAATCATTTTATATATAAACAAGAGATCACAAAGTTTATAAAATTAATTGTATTATAAATAAAATTTATTTAAATTATAAGCTGATATATAATATCTGTAATTATTAATTACAATATAAAAATAAATTTCATAAAAAATAAATTTTTAATTTAATAAAAATCTTCTAAATAGTTATTTATATAAATGTAGAAGATATAAATATTTTTAAAATTTTATAATAAAAATTGTTTCAATAAATTAATATAAACTTTTGTCTATAGGAAAGTTATGGAAGAAAATCAATATGTTCCGAAAGAAATAGAATTAATAGTACAAAAATATTGGATAAAAAATAAAACATTTTCTGTAAAAGAGGATGAGAAAAAAGAAAAATTCTATTGTTTACCTATGATGCCCTATCCATCCGGAAAATTACACATGGGTCATGTTCGTAATTATACAATTAGTGATGTGATAGCACGTTATCAAAGAATGCTTGGAAAAAATGTATTGCAGCCAATTGGATGGGATGCATTTGGTCTTCCAGCAGAAGAAACAGCTATAAAAAATAAAATTTCACCTCTAAAGTGGACTCGTCAAAATATATCTGTTATGAAGCAACAATTACAATCCTTAGGATTCAGTTATGATTGGAATAGAGAATTAACTACTTGCAAACCAGAATACTATCGATGGGAACAGTCATTTTTTATAAAATTATTTCATAAAAATCTTGTATATAAAAAAAAAACCATAGTAAATTGGTGTCCTATTGACAAAACAGTTCTTGCTAATGAACAATCTCAAAATGGTAAGTGTTGGAGATGCGGATCTACCGTTATATTAAAAAAAATATCACAATGGTTCATAAAAATTACTGCATATGCTAATGAATTATTAAAAGATTTAAAATTATTACGAAAATGGCCCAAAGAAGTTATTTCTATGCAAAAAAATTGGATTGGAAAATCCAAAGGTATACAAATAAAATGTAAAATAAATCATTTAGATTATTTTTTAAAAATATATACAACACGACCAGAAACTATAATGGGTGTAACATTTTTTGCAATATCTATATACCATCCAATAATTTCTAATATTCTTAAAAAAAACGCTAAAATTAAACAATCATTAAAAAATAATTCTAAAATATATAATGAATATCAAAAAAATGACAATCTAATAGGTATTAATACAAATTTACTAGTATTACACCCTATTACTAAAGAAAAATTACCTTTATGGATAACAAATTATGTCAAACATGATTATGCTACTGGTGCCATTATGGCTGTACCCGGTAATAGTAAAATAGACTATTCTTTTGCAAAATTATATAATATTCCTATTAAATTAATATTTTCAAAAAGCATTAGTCCCTATAAACAAGAAAATAAAATTTTAATAAATTCCTATCCATTTAATAATTTAACCGTAAAAAAAGCTCGAAAAACTTTTTCAAATATTTTAATTGATAAAAAAATAGCAAAAAAGTGTATTTATTACAAAATAAAAGATTGGTGTATTTCTCGACAAAGATACTGGGGTACTCCTATTCCTATGTATACAAACAAAAAAAATCAAATATTACCGATTCCAGAAAAAAAATTACCAGTAGATTTACCTGACTATATACATAGTAAAAAATATACTAAATCATTAAAAGCATATACTAGTTGGTTAACTACTAAAATATATGGAGAGAATGTAATTAGAGAAAGCGATACATTTGATACTTTTATGGAATCTTCTTGGTATTATGCAAGATACACAAACCCTCATTTTAATAAAGACATTTTAGATATTAAATCAGCAAAATACTGGTTACCTGTAGATCGATACATAGGAGGAATTGAACATGCAGTTATGCATTTAATATACTTTCGATTTTATCATAAACTATTACGTGATTTTGGATATGTTAATTCTCAAGAACCCGTAAAACAATTGATCTGCCAAGGAATGGTTATAGCTGAATCTTTTTATGTGCGCAATAGTGATGAAAGTAAAAAATGGTTATCACCAAATCGTTTAAATATTGTTCGTAATAAAAAAGGAGATATTATCAATGTTTCTCAAAAAAATGTATCAGGTAATATTGTTTATGCTGGAAAAATAAAGATGTCAAAATCAAAAAACAATGGAATAGAGCCTGACCATATTGTTAATCAATATGGAGCCGATACATTACGATTATTTTTAATGTTTGCAGCTCCAATAAATAAATCTCTAGAATGGAACTCCTCCAGTATTATAGGTATGCATAGATTCTTAAAGAGAATATGGAATTTTGTTCATTCTATAAAAATAAACAATTATAAAAATACAAAAAAAATTAAACCTTGCCAAAAAAATAAAATATATGAACAATTAAATAATACTATTACTACAGTAACTCGCGATATGCACAAAAAAAACTCATATAACACTGCTATTGCACATATAATGAAATTTTTTAACTTTATAATAAAATTGTATAATAAAAAAGAAGTCAATTCGCAAAACTTACTTAAACCTATAAAAATTATAATAAAAATGTTATATCCCTTTACACCACATATTTGTTTCATATTATGGAATAAAATCAACAAAAAGAAAAATTGTATTGATGTAGAAAAATGGCCTACACCAAAATCATATTTAATACTTAACCAAAAATCAAAAATAATAGTTCAAATAAACGGAAAAAAAAGAAATATTATTCAAGTAAATAATAATATCTTAAAAAAAGAAGTTATTCAATCGATCACTAACAACGATAAAAATAAAAAATATTTTTATAATAAAAAAATTCATAAAATAATTTATATACCGCTAAAAATTATTAATTTTGTATTGTTGGAGAAAAAAAAATAAAACCGTGCTTACAAATACTCTGAATTTAAAAAAAAATATTAGCAAGAAAAAAACACAAACATATATTGTTTTAGAATCTAAATATATTTTTATTAAAGAAACTCAAGAAATTATATATAAATATATCAGTAAAAAAAAATCTTGCAAAAAAACTAACATAATGATCAAAAATTATACTGATTGGGAATATATTTGTAATCAAATAAAACAACAAGATTTATTTTCTACTACACATATTTTCAATATAACTATTTATGATTCCAATATATCTACATTTTTAAAAATTAATATGAACAAACTAGAAAATTTATCTAATATTAAAGTTATTAAAATTTTTTATTTTCCTAAATTAAAATATAATTTTTTATGTAATAATTTTTTTCATAATTGTATAAAAAGTTCTATAGTATTAGTCAATAATTCCTTTTCATATACTAATAATATAAATTATTGGATAAACAAAAAAATCAAGAAAAATAACGTTAAAATCAGCTTATCTGCAAAAAGATTTTTATCAAAAAAATTCTATGTTAATATTAATTTTTACGCAAACTTACTAGAAAACATAATTTTGCTCTATCCACATACCAAAATAACGTATAAAAAATTATATATATATTATAAAACAACAAAAAAACTTGAATACTATGATTGGATAAAATCCATTATAAACTTCCAACAAAATAAAGCAATTAAGAAGTTGTATGCGTTAAAAAAACAAAAATACGATGTTACTATTTTAATTGATTCTTTTAAAACATTAATATATATAATTTTATATTATAAAAATAAAATTTTTATAAAAAAAAATTATATTAATTTTACATTATATAAAAAAAAAATAATGAAATTATCAATATGTTCTATAATTAAAAAAACTACACTTGAAAAAATACTACTAGTTTTAAAATTACTAAAAAAAATAGAACTATGTTCACAAAATAATCATAAAAAAATAGTATGGATGAATTTAAAAACATTATCTATACTTTTAATTTAAAGTTATATATTAATAAATATTATAAGTTAATACATAAAACTATCGAATTTATATACAAAAAATAACCATAAGAAATTTTTATTAAAATATATTCTTTTAAAAAAATTAATATTAAGAGATACAGATCATGCCAATCATAGTAAATTTATTAAAATTACGATGTCCAGATGTAATCATGATGTTGAGAAAAAAAACCAGAAAGTTAGAAAAAGGACAGAAAATTCTAGTCCTAACCGATGATAAATTTAGTAATACAGACATTATTTTATTCTGTAGATTTATGAAACACAAATTATTATCGAGTTCACTTAATAAAATTCCATATACATATTTAATTAAAGTTCATACCAGGTAAATATAATGTATAAATATATCAAATATAAAATTATTTTATAATGAGTTTATTAAAATATTTAACATACGACGCAAAGGTTCAGCGGCACCCCATAATAATTGATCTCCAACGGAGAAAGCGGAAAAATATTTTTTTCCGATATTTAATTTTTTAATGCGTCCGACAGGAATATCCAAGGTACCGGACACTCGCAAAGGATTTAGTTGAGCAGTAACAGAATTAAAATTATTATCAATAACTTTTACCCATGGATTATGAGATGAAATTAATGATTCAAATTCTCGAATTGAAATATCGCGATTTAATTTAATTGTAAACGATTGACTATGGCAACGTAAGACAGGTATGCGTACGCATGTACCATCAATTAAAATATTTTTTTTAGAATTTAATATTTTATTAGTTTCCGCTGATCCTTTCCATTCTTCTTTAGTTTGTCCATTTTTCATAGATACATCAATCCATGGAATTAAATTACCTAATATCGGAATTTTTGAATTATGCACAGAATTATACATGTTATTTAATGAACCAGTAAATATTTTTTCTACATCTAAAATTGATTTCGATAAAGGAAGGTGTGGAGAAATATTTTGATATACATGTTCTATTTGCTTAATTAAATTTAACATACCTTGTGAGCCACTGCCAGATACTGATTGATATGTAGATACAGAAATCCAATCAACAAGATGATTTTTAAATAAACCACCTAAAGCCATTAACATCAAACTAACAGTGCAGTTTCCACCTACAAATGTTTTAACTCCTTGTTCTATCCCTAATTGAATTGACTTTAAATTAACTGGATCTAAAACAATGATAGAATCATCATGCATTCTTAAATACGAAGATGCATCAATCCAATAACCTTTCCAACCATTTTTTTTTAATTTTGTATAAACTTGAGTCGTATATCTTTCCCCTTGACATGATACAATAATATCTAAAGTTATTAAATATTCAATGTTATATGCATCTTCTAAACGTGTAGCAATACTGTTAGTAACATGTGGGGGAGTTCCGCATAATTGTGATGTAGTAAAAAATACTGATCTAAAACCAATAAAGTCATTATTTTTTTGTAAACTATCTAACAAAACCGAACCAACCATTCCTCTCCAACCAATAAAACCAACTAATTTTTTCATAATTATTATTCTCAATTATATAAATTATATGTAATAAATGATAAAAATCATATACTCATACAACTACATTATTATATATCTCATTAAAGATAATTTAATACTTTATTATTTATTCATTACAATAAATTTTACTATAAAAATTACATTAAATTTACTAAGAAAAAATAATTTCATTACTTTATTAAAATTAATAATTTTATTATACTATAAAAATTAACAATTTGATAAAATACTTGTGGTAATTATTGTTAATGTAAATTAAATTATAAAATTACATATTTTTTAAAAAACATACAGATGTGTGTTACAAAAAATAATTATTTAAATTCATTAAAAATTTAATTATATATATCTTTAGTATTATATACACAGAATATTTTATATATAACTTAAATATATAAAAATAATTGTAATTATGAATTTTTAAAATAATATTAATTAATAAAAAAATATTTATATTTTTTATTAATCAAAAAATTAAGTATAATGATTTAACAAATATATTTCTTAAAAACAAAACAATCACAATAATATGAATTAGTAATTAATTAAACATATATTTATATTTCTCAAAATAACCTTATTACATAAATAATTTTTCATATATATATAATTTTCATAATAAATAAATTATATGTATTTATTATAAAAAATTAAAAAATTATATATAGTAAAATATATAAATAACTATAAATATTAAATATTTATATAGTCAAAAAATTGTATAAATAAATAAATGGATGAATAAAATGTTACATATGCAAGATATTGATCTAAATAATAAAAGAGTATTTATTAGATTAGATTTAAATGTTCCGTTACACAACGGAAAAATTACTTCTAGTGAACGAATTGATCGAGCAATTCCGACAATAAAATTAGCATTAAAAAAAAATGCAAAAATAATAATAGCTTCCCATTTAGGAAGACCAAAAGAAAATCAGTACGATAAAAAATTTTCTTTATTTCCTGTATTTAAATATTTACAAAAAAAATTATACGGAATAAATATAATTTTTTTACAAGACTATTTACAAGGAGTATCAATCGAGTCTAACCAGATAGCTGTATTAGAAAATGTTCGATTTAATCCAGGAGAAACAAAAAACAACGAACAATTATCCCAAAAATATGCTAATTTATGTGATATTTTTATAATGGACGCTTTTGCTACCGCTCATAGAGTAGAATCTTCTACGTATGGAATTTGTAGTTTTGTGAAAAAATCGTGCATCGGTCCATTGTTATATTCAGAAATAAAAACATTAAAACGCATATTCCATAAATCACAACATCCTATAACTACAGTAATTGGTGGAGCTAAAGTATCTACAAAATTTAAATTATTAAGTTCGTTACTAAAAATTACAGATAATATGTTAGTAGGAGGAGGAATAGCTAATACATTTATTTCTGCATTTCATTCGGTGGGAAGATCATTACATGAAAAAAATTTCAAAAAAATAGCAAAAAAACTATATGAAACAAAAAAAATATTTTTACCTATAGATTCTTTAGTTAGTACATCATATTCAATAACATCAACGGCTCAAGAAAAATTAATTTCTAATATTATGCCTAATGAAGAAATCTTAGATATAGGCAATAAAACTATTCAAAATTACACAAAAAAAATTCAAAAAGCTAAAACAATAATTTGGAATGGTCCTATGGGAGTATTTGAATTTCCAAATTTTAGAAAAGGAACTCGGGAAATTGCACAATCAATTGCAAATAGTGCTGCTTTTTCTATTGCTGGAGGAGGAGATACAATCGCAGTCATTGATTTATTTAATTTAAAAAATAAAATTTCTTATATTTCTACTGGAGGAGGTGCTTTTTTAGAATTCATAGAAAATAAAACTTTACCTATTCTAAAAAAACTAAAATACTAATAAATTATAGAGTTATAATATTTTCATTGAAGTATACCAATGATGATATTTTTATAAAATAGGAAAAATTATGTGTAAAATTTTAGACTATATTAAACCAGGCGTACTAAATTCCAAAGAAACACAAATTATTTTTTCATTAGCTAAAAAACATAAATTTGCCATACCTGCTATAAATTGTATTAGTACTGATTCAATGAATAGCGTACTAGAATCTGCTGCAAAAATGCAATCTCCAGTAATTATTCAGTTTTCTTATGGAGGAGCTTCTTTCATTAGTGGATTAGGGTTAAAAAATCATAAACCTCACTCAAATGCAATAATAGGCGCTATATCAGGAGCACAACATATTCATTTATTGGCTAAATATTATAAAATACCGGTTATATTGCATACTGATCATTGTGATATACATAATCTTGAATGGATTGACGGTTTAATTAAAGAAGGGAGTAAATTTTTTAAAAAAAATAAACGCCCACTATTTTCTTCTCATATGATTGATTTATCTAAAGAGTCAATAAAAAAAAACACAACTATTTCATCTCAGTATCTAAAAAAAATAACTAAATTGAATATGTTTTTAGAAATAGAATTAGGTTGTACCGGAGGAGAAGAGGATGGTGTAAATAACCTTAACATAAATAAAAAACTATTATATACTGACACTAAAGATATTTATTATACTTTTAAAAAATTAATCAAAATCAGTAATAATTTTATTATTGCTGCAGCATTTGGAAATACACACGGGGTATATCAACCTGGTAATATATTATTGAAACCTTCTATTTTAAAAAAAGCACAAAAATATATAAGCAAAAAAAAAAAATTACCGCATAACCCATTAAATTTTGTTTTTCATGGAGGATCAGGGACAAATAGTAGTAATATCAAAAAATCTATCAATTATGGAGTTGTAAAGTTTAACATTGACACAGATATACAATGGAGTTATTGGAAAGGGGTATTAGATTTTTATTGTAAAAATAAACAGTATTTACATAGTCAGTTAGGAAACTCCCTGGAAGCTAATCAACCAAATAAAAAATATTATGATCCTAGAGTATGGTTGCGAAGCGCACAAAATAATTTAACAAAATATTTAGAAAAAATGTTTAAACTACTAAATTCTTTCGAAAAATTATAAATAATAATAAATGTATATTCTTATTGTGAAAACATAAAATCATGATATGATGATATATCATTCGTATCATTTAAAATAAATATATGACTCTTATTAAATATTTTTAAAAAAAATATGTTATTGTATTGACAATTTTGAGTTACTCAAATATATAAATTAATTATTATTTTTTAATATTGAATAAAAATATTTATTTTTTAATACTCTTTAATACAATAAAAAATGCGCAAAAAAATTTTTGCTATAAAAAAAATAATAGAAGCATTCTATGTAATAAACTGCATAAATAACATTGGTTTATGTTTTTTATTAAACAAACAAATGTTTATATCTTATATAACAAATTTATTTTTTGCAATTATTATAATAATTATTGGTTTTTTTTTTAGTCAATTTCTTGCCAATGGAGCTCTTAAGTTGTTTTCTGCTCGTCACATAGACAATACTGTTTCTGGCTTTTTATCTACTTTAGCTCGTTACACAGTTATTACTTTTACAGGAATCATTGCTTTAGGTCAGATTGGTGTACAAACAAAATCCATAATTGCTATAATAGGAGCGTCCGGAATGGCTGTAGGATTGGCTTTACAAGGATCTCTGTCGAATTTTGCTGCAGGTGTCTTATTAATTTTATTAAGACCTCTTAGAACGAGTGAATATGTAAATTTAGGAAATGCTGCTGGAACAGTACTACATGTACACATTTTTTATACAACTTTAAAAACACTAGATGGAAAAATTATAATTATACCTAACGGAAAAATTGTTGCTGGTAATATTATTAATTATTCTCGTGAACCAATACGAAGAAATCAATTTGTGATAAACGTTGCTTATGATTCAGATGCAGATCTAGTGATTTCAGTTCTACAGGCAGTTATTGATCAAGAAGAACGTGTATTAAAACATCCAGGTAATTTTGTTGGATTAAATGAATTTTCACCTTCTTCATTAAAATTTATAGTTAAATGTTGGTGTCATACAACAGAATTAAATTCCGTATATTCTGATTTAATGTTAAATTTTAAAAAAGCTTTAGATAAACACAATATTACTATTCCATATCCAAAAATGGATATTTATTTTTATAAAAAAATAAACAAAATATTAAAAATAAGCGATATAAATAGTGTAGAGAGAAAGAAAAAGTAATACACATAAAATCTAAAATAGTATAGCGTAGAAATTTTCTACGCTATAAAATTATAATACTAAGAATGTTATTAACTATCATGTTAAAAATATATCAATCTAATCAAATGAATTTTTTAGTAACAAAGTTATGTAAAAAAATACAGTCCAAAAAAAATTTTTTCAATAAAAAAACTATTTTAATTAACAATACTTACATCAAACAATGGTTAGAAATACAAATATCCAAAAAATTAACAATTTGTATGAATACACAATATGTAGAAATTTCTAAATTTTTTATTAACTTAATAAAACAATCTGACTATAAACTGAAAACGGTAAAACCTAGCATATTTGAAGTAAAATATTTAAAATGGATTTTAATGTCTATTATTAGTAAAAAAAAAGATTGTATATTTTTAAAAGAAAATGGTATTCAATATAATAATTATGAATTTTGTTTACATATGGCAAATGTTTTTGTTAAATATATTTTTTTTCAACCAGATTTAATTTATACGTGGGAACAAGAAATAAAAAATAATATTTGGGAAAAAAAAACAATATGGCAAAAAAAATTATGGAGTGTAGTAATACAAAAAAAAAAAAATTCAGGAATTACAAGCTTTACTGAAATTATAAATAATTTTAATAGAAACATAGATAACTCTTGTTTTTTAAAATTTATACCAAAAAAAATTTTGATATTTTCAAACACATCTATAAATCCATTTATTACAACAATATTACATATCATTAAAAATATAACTTCAATATATTTATTTCAATATGCCTTTAAAAAAAAAAAAAATATACAAATACATCAATTGATTTTTTAATTAAAAAAAAAAATTTATTAATAAAACAAAAAACAAAAAAACTCTTATATTATAAAAAAAATTTTTTTTATAAAAAAATATACACAAATAATATTTTATATAAATTACAATATGATATATTTAAAAATTCGCTAGAAAGTAGCGTTTCAACAAAAATACATTATGAGAATCATCATTCCCTTTCTATAAATCAATGTAGTTCTTATCTACAAGAAATTCAAGAACTATATAAATACATCATACATATATTAAATACTAAAAAAAAAATAACACTAAATAATATTTTAATTACAGCTGATAATATAAAACCTTATATTTTTTATATTAATAACATATTTAATTCCACAAAAAAAAATAATTCTATAATTCATAGTATTTCAAAAAGTAACAAAAATAAAAAAAAAATAATTTTAACTATAAAAAATTTATTTAAAATTAAAAACAATCGTTTTAAATATTCATGGGTATTATCTCTTCTAAACACAAAGTATTTAAGAAAAAAATTTTACATTAAGTCTAGCGATATTAAAACACTATATTCCTTTATATCTGATTTATATATTCGTTTTGGATTTGATAAAAATCAATTCAAAAAAATGTCTATTCCTAAAATTAATACATATTCATGGGAATATGCAATTAGTAGAATAACAACAGGATATGGAGCACAAAAAAATTATTCAATATGGAATAATATTTCTACTTATAATGTATCTTGCAAAAAAAGTAATATACTATTAGGTAATTTTATTAATTTAATCATTACGTTAAATCAACTAAGAAAAAAATTATTAAATAAAAAAACGTTAAAAAATTGGTTTCATATTTTCACAAAAATAATAAATAAATTTTTTCATATACCTCTTAAATACAAAAAATTCTTCTTTATTCTAGAAAATAAATGGAAAAATATAGTCTCTGAAGGAATTATTATGAATTATTCAGAAAAAATATCTATTGATATTATAACGGATATTTTTTTCAAAAATAGTTATTCATTATTCAAACATGACGCATTTTTCACTGGAAAAATCAATATCACGAATCTAAAAAATGTAAGAACTATTCCGTTTAAAATGATTTGTGTTCTAGGATGTATACAAGGTAATACCCCTTCTCTAAAAAAAATAGATGGATTGAATCCTTCTAGTAAAAAAATATATCACGATAATAAAAATATATTTTTTGAAACCATTATGTCTACTCAAAAATATTTTTTTTGTAGCTTTGTTAAAACAACAGTTACAGAAAGTACATCTTATGCATCAAAATATATTATGGATATCATATTTTATCTAAAAAAAATTTTTTATATAAAAAAAAATGTGTTTACTAAAAAAAAAAAAAATTACATCAATAATATATATATTAAACATGAATATCAAACAAATCATTCATATTTTATAAATCAAAAAACAGAATATTTATTACATAAAAAAAATTTTTTTAATAACTATAAAAAAATAAAAAAAACTACTCAAAAAAATATTTCAATTAAAAAATTAATAAATTTTTGGAAAAATCCAATTCAGTACTATTTTAAAAAAATATTAAAAATACCAAAAATAGATAACACAACAGAAATTTTATCAGAAGATGAATTATTTTCTATAAATTCTCTAAATCAATATTATATTAATAAAAAAATTTTAAAAAAAAAAATTCTAAATAAAAAAACTAACTCATTATATAAAAAATTAAAATTACAAAATAAAATTCCATATGGATATGTTGGGAAAGTTTTATGGAAAAAACAAGAAAAAAAAATAAATATTTTAGCAAAAAAAATTAATGCTTTAAGAAACTCTCCAACTAAAAAAAAAATCAACATAAAAATAAAAAAATATAAGTTATCAGGAATTGTAAAAGAAATAAATGCATACGGTCTAATTAGATGGTCTGCTAGCCAAATTAACTATAAAATTATAATTTCAACGTGGATTGAACACATAATTTATTGTTCATTACATTCACGTACAAAAAGTATATTATTAGGAATTAATAATTCAAGTATAAAATTTTTACCTTTAAAAAAAAATAAAGCTAAAAAATATCTAAAAAAATATCTCCAAGGATATTTAGATGGTATAAAAAAACCTATATTAATATTAAATTCTGGAATTATTTGGCTACAATCATTATATATTCCAAAATACCGTATATTAAATACTAACACTAATGTTTATATTATTGCTAAAAGAAATTTTTTGAAAAAATGGAATGGAAATTCATTTTTTGCAGGTGAGAAAAAAAATATTTATGTTCAAAAATTAATACCATACATAAATACTACTCAAATAAAAAAAATTTGTAATACATGTAAATATTGGTTATTACCTCTTTTAAAAAATTCTAATATTAAAAAATATCATTTAAAATAAATGATATCATATTTATATAAATCTATTAACTAGAAAGATACAATATGAAATATATTTCTTTAGACATGAAAAAAATACCTGATCATGGTATTACTTTAATAGAAGCATCTGCAGGAACTGGAAAAACATTTTCTATTGTTACTTTGTATCTACGTTTACTTTTAAATCTTGGCATAAAAAATACATACAAAAGACCGTTATCTATATATGAAATATTAGTAGTTACATTCACAGAAGCATCAAAAAATGATTTAAAAAAAAGATTATACAAAAAAGTTTGTCAATTACATGCTGATTGTATCAATACTGATAGTAAAAAAAGTGAATTAATTGATATTGTTAAAGATATCAAGGACATAAAAAAAACTACTAAATTATTACAATTTGCAAAAAAAAACATTAATTCCATCATGATATATACATTACATGGTTTTTTTTTAAATACACTGTATGAGCAAAAATTTTTATGTAATCAAGTAATACCTATTAAAATTTTAAAAAATATAGAAAAAATAAAATTAGAAGCTACGAAAGATTTTTGGAGAAATAATGTATACGAAATAAATGAACATATTACTTACCTTATCATAAAAAAATGGCCTACTCCAAAAAAATTGTTTAAATACATCAATATTTTACTGAATCAAAAAAAAACAAAAGTTCACTATAGTTTTTCAAAAAAAACTAATTTAAAAAAACAATATGATAACATCATAAAAAAAATTAATAAAACTAAAAAATTCTGGAAAAAAAATAAACATGAAATACAAAAATCAATAATACATACCAATATAAATAAAACAAAAAGTAAACATGAAAAACTCAAAAAATGGTTTTATCAAATAGATCATTGGTCTGTAAAAATCACAAATAATTGTATAATTCCAAAAATATTAAAAAATATTCAATTTTGTAAAATATTATCAAACCAATTAATAAAAAAAAATTCTCAATATATCTTGTTTAAAAAAATAAAAAAAATTTTTACAAGTTATAATTTATTTTTTAAATACTTTATTTTTATGGCTTTAAAAAAAATACCTCAAATAATTCAAAAAAAAAAAAAAAAAAAAAAGGGATTAGAATTTGATGACTTAAATAAAATTATGTTAAAACAAATAAAATTAAAATCATCTACAATAAAAAAAAACATCATTAAAAAAAATACAGTCACTATAATTGATGAATGTCAAGATATAGATAATATCCAATTTAATATATTTTATGAATTATATAATAATGTGCATAATAAATCACTTATTTTATTTGGAGATCCTAAACAATCTATATACAGTTTTCGTGGAGCAAATATATTTTTATATTTAAAAATCAAAAAAAAAATAAACAAATGTTTCATTTTAGAAAAAAATTTTCGTTCATCAAAAAATATGGTAACTGGAATTAATAATTTATTCTCTCGTATACAAGCGCCATTTATATGGAAAAATATTAATTTTAATAAATCATCATCATATTCAAAAAACAAAAAAATTTACTTTTCAATTAATAAAATAAAACAATCAGCATTTAATCTTATTGTTAAATATGATGTTGAAATGAACACTGATGAATATTATTCGTGGATTTCAAAAGAATGCGCAAATTCTATCTATAACTGGTTATCAGATAAATTAAATAAAAAATCAATTCTTAAATTAAGAAATCAAAAAAAACGTTGTATTCAACCTAAAGATATAGCTATTTTAGTAAAAAATAAATATGAAGCTAGTTTAATTAAACAGGAACTACACAAAAAAAACATCAATTCCATTTATACTTCCCGTAAAAAAAATATTTTTCATACTACAGAAGCACAAGAATTAATGTTAATTATGGATGCAATAATTGATTTATCTAATAAATTAAAATTTAAAAAACTGTTAATGACAAAAATATTTAATATTAGTATAAATAATATTCAGTTAATTAATAATCAAATACATACATATTTTTATTTACTAAAAAAATTAAAAAAATATTATACAATATGGAATACTATTAACATTTCACAAATGATCGCCAAAATAATAGTTGATTTCAATTTATTAAAAAGAAATACCTTAACACAAAAAAACAACATTAATATACAAAATATTACTACTATATGTAAAATTCTAGAAAAAAAAAACCAAAGTATAACAAATAAATTTTTATTAATCACATGGTTGAAAAAAAAAATTTTACAAAAAGATATTGATAATAGTAATGTTATCTATACTGAAACAGTAAATAGCATAGAATATGCAAAATCCATTAAGATAATTACAATACACAAATCAAAAGGATTAGAATATCCTATAATATGGATTCCTTTTTTTAGTAAATTACAGATAAAAAAAAGTAATTCTATATCTTCCAAGCATATTTTATCTGAAGATTTACGTTTATTATATGTAGCTATAACTAGAAGTATAGTACACTGTAATATTGGTTTAGCAGTAATTTCTAAAAGAAAAAAAAAAAAAACAAGTTATAAAAACTACACAAATTTTCATAAAAGTAGTTTAGGATTTTTGATACAAAAAGGAAAAAAAAGTAGTCTATTGAAACTAAAAGAAGAATTATACAAACTACAAAATCCTGAAATTTTTCAAATAAAATATACATGCAAAATAAAAGAAACGATTTATAAAAAAAAAATTATACAAAGAAATGATCCAGTGTACTTAAATGTGCTAAAAAATACAATAAATCCCTGGAATAAAATTAGTTTTTCTAAAATTGTAAAAAAAAATTTGTTTTACAAAAAAAAATATATTCTATCAATTTTTCAAAAAAAAAAATCTACACTAAAAAAAAATCAATATATATTTTGTAAAAACAACATTCATCAGTTTCCTAGAGGAAAAGAATATGGATTATACTTGCATAAAGTTTTTAAAAAAATAAATTTCAAAAACACAACAAAAACAAAAAAAATTCTTAATCAATTAAATTATTTATCATTATCTGAAAAATGGATAAATAAATTATATACTTGGATATGTAATTTTATATCAAAACCATTACACAAAAACTGCTTAATTTTAAATCAGTTGAAAAATACAGAATATCAAAAAGAAGTAAAATTCACTGTACCAATAGAAAAAACTATCAATATAAAAAAATTCAACTCTATTATTAATAATTTTGACCCATTATCAAAAAAATGCACAAATATCAATTTTGAAAATGTTTCTGGTGTGCTCACTGGAGTCATAGATTTAATTTTTTTATGGAAAAAAAAATACTATATTATTGATTATAAATCCAATTGGTTAGGACCTAATTATACTTATTATACCCAAAAAAATTTTCAAAATGAAATAATTAAATATCGTTATGATATACAATATCAATTATATAGTTTAGCTATGCATCGTTATTTAAAATTAAAAATTAAAGACTACGATTATAAAATACATTTTGGAGGAATTTTTTATTTATTTGTAAGAGCATTTGATGAAAAAAATGATTCTAGAGTTTATTTTATTAAACCTGATTATTTATTAATACATAACTTGGATAATTTATTATACGGAAAATTATATGATACCTCAAAATAAAAAAAAATTTTTTAGAATAATTAACAACGCAAAAATTAATAACAAAATTCTTTGTATAAACTTTTATTTTTGTTTTAATAAAAATTTCTCGAAAATTGTTCCAGAGGTAATATTAGTGATGTTGTTTTTAAGTCAATCACTATATTCAGGACATACATGCATACCAATAAAAGTATTTAAAAAAAAAAAATTATTTTCTAAAAAAAATGATTTATTTTTTAAATTATTTCAACTAGTTAGTGAGGGTAACAAAAACTGGTTTGATGTTGTTATCAATAGTAATGTATGTAGTAATGGAGTACACAAAACCCCTTTAGTTTTAGAAAGAAAACGTTTGTATATATATAAATATTGGTATTCTGAAACAAAAATAATTGAATTTATTTACCATCAAAGTTTAAAATTTAATACCAAAAATCTAAAAAAATATAAAAAAATAATAAAAAAATATTGTTCAAAAAACGTTGATTACAATCAATCAATGGCTATTCAAAAAGCGTTATTAAATAAGATATGTTTCATTATTGGGGGACCAGGAACAGGAAAAACTAGTATATTAGCATATTTAGTCTTAGTTTTAATTAAAAAAACTAAAAAAAAAATTAATATTCAATTATCAGCATCAACAGGAAAAGCTGCTGCTAAATTAACTCAATCAATATATTGTATTTTAAATAAAAAAAAAATGAACAAAGATGAAAAAATGTCATATCCTAAAATCGGAGTCACTCTTCATAGTTTATTTAATATTCAAAAAAAAAATAATCAATGTAAAAATCTTCACATTAAAACATATAAAAAAATAGACGTATTAATTATAGATGAATGTTCTATGATAGATTTAAATATGATGGATATCATTGTCACTAATATAAAAAAAAAAACAAAAATAATATTTGTCGGAGATGTTAATCAATTACCTCCTATAGAAAACGGATCGGTTTTAAAAGAAATATGTAACGTAGAATATCAAAGATATTATAAAAATACACAATTTAAAAAATTAGATACTATAAATAATCAAAAAAAGAAAAAACAGTATATTTCTATTTTAAAAAAGAAATATAGATTTATTAAAAATTCAGGATTAAACAATCTTATTAATTTATTAGAAAAAAAAAAATACTTTAATATATCAAATTTTTATAAAGAAAAATATCCAGATATTATATGTAAATCATTACACACACAATCTGAATATCTCGATATGTTGAAAAAAATAAAAAAATATTATGAAAAATATATACAATTTCTAAAAAAAAAATCTAATCCTAAAAAAATAATTCAAAAATTTAATAAATATCAAGTTCTATGTGCAGTAAAAAAAGGAATATATGGAACAAAAAAAATAAATAAATACTTAGACCAATGTTTTTTTTACAAAAAAAAAAAAAATCCAAGAAAAAAAAATTTTTTTTATCACGGAAAACCATTATTAATCAAAAAAAACAATACTTCTTTAAAATTAATGAATGGAGATATTGGAATTTGTTTAGTCATAAAAAATAAAATTAAAGTATGTTTTATTCTTCCAAACCAAAAGATTCATATGGTTGATCCATACATTTTATTTGATTATGATTCTGCATGGTGTATAACTATCCACAAATCTCAAGGATCAGAGTACTCTTCCGTTCAAGTTATTATTCCTAATAATTCATATTCAATACTATCTAAAGAATTATTCTATACTGCCATTACCCGAGCAAAAAAAAAAATTACTATATACTCTAATAAAGAAATAATAAAATTTATGATAAAAAAAAAAAAAAAAAGATATTCTGGATTAAGTAAAAAATTTTATAATTAAAAATTATGGTTGCGGGAATTGGATTTGAACCAACGACCTTCGGGTTATGAGCCCGACGAGCTACCTGACTGCTCCATCCCGCTATCAATTTTTAATATTATAACATAATAAGAATTATGTACAACCTTTTTATAAAAATATTTCAGTTAAAATAAAATTTTTAAATTAATAATATCTATTTAAAACTAATAATATTTTAAAATATAATATTATTAGTTTTTATATTTATAATGCTTGTCAAATAATAAAAATATTTAAAAAATACAGAGAAATTCTATATGAAACCTTTAAAAAGAAGAAAAGCAAGAGAAATGGCTGTTCAAACAATTTATGCATGGCAAATTTCTAAAAATATTGTTATATCAGAAATTACAAGATACGTTGTTCATCAAAATAAAAAGTATTCATTAGATGTAATATACTTTAATCAAGTAGTTTTCGGAGTTATTAACAGTGTTCACTATTTAGATAATATTATTAAATTACATATATCTCAAACAAACTTCAGGATAAATCCAGTTGAACAATCAATATTAAGATTATCTACTCATGAAATTATGCAACGTATAGATATTCCATACAAAGTAATTATCAATGAAGGAATAGAATTAGCAAAAATATTTGGATCAAATAAAAGTCATAAATTTATTAATGGTGTTTTAGATAAAATTATGTATGAAAAAAACAAAATTAAAACTATCTAAAAATATAAAACATAAAAAAAATCAAAAATTTAAAATTATGTATATAATATTGCAAATTACTAATTATATAAATTTTATTTATACTATAAAAATTAACTATCAATTTTATAAAAAAATATTTAAAAAAAAAGATTAAAATAAATAATTATTTATAATATAAAAATTATTTCTTGATTAATATCAATAAAAAAATTCTTATGGTATCATTTATATCAATACTAAATGTATATCAATTAAATTAAATACTTTATTTATTGTATAAAAATAAAAAACATGAAAAAATGGAATAAAAAATTTGCACAATCTATTGCAGATAAACTTAAAATTAATTTAAATAAAAATCACTGGAATATTATTTTTTGTATGCGAGATTTTTATAAAAAATACAATATTACACCTTCTACTAGAATGTTGTTAACATATATGAAAAAAAAAAACATATTCTTGACTAGTCAAGATTTATTTATCCTTTTTCCTAAAGGATTCATGAAATATGCTAGTCAAATTTCTGGATTGCCGCCTAACAGTAACTGTTTTTAAAAATATATTTATTAAAAAAAATTTAAAGATAAAACAATACTAGTAAAAAAAATCACAAAAATAGACAAAAAAAACATAATTCGAGACCATTTTTTATAAGAAATAAAATAATTTTCATGTATTATGGAAAACAAAAACCAAAAAAAAACACATATATTTACATAAAAACAACTAAAAATATGCACATAATTAAAATAATACAATAACAAATTTAATAAGAAAATACTCATAATACAAATAGATATACATTTTTTTGTATATTTAAAACCATATATCGTTGGAATAGTAGGAATATTTGCATCTTGATAATCTTTATGTCGATACAATAAAATAGAATAAGCATGAGCTATTTGCCAAAAAGCAAAAATAAAAAATAAAATTACACAGCATCCGTCAATCTTATTACTTACAGCTACATAACCTATAATTGGTGGTAAAGAACCAGATACACTACCTATAAATATAGAATAACATGATTTTTTTTTTAACCATAAAGAGTAAAGAATTACATAAAAAAATATTCCTACCATCGATATTATCGTACACAAAAAACTTACATATTTCAAAAAAATATATAAACCAAAAAAACATAAAAAAACAGCTAATACGAATGAAAAAACTAACAATTTAAAATTATTATAAATACACAAAATCCTGTTTTTAGTACGATTCATTTTTTTATCTAAGTGTCTATCAATAATGTTATTAAAAATACAAGATGAAGAAATTATACAAATAATTCCTAGTATTATTTTTAAAAATAATATTTTTAATAATTTACCGCGAGAAGCTAAAAAAAAACCACCAGACAAACTAATTATATTACCTAAAACAATACCTGGTTTTATTAATTCAAATATTTGTATTATCTTATATATTTTCATAGAAAAAAAAAATTTTAATATTAGTGATGTAAATGATCGAAAATCCATAAAGACCCTATAGTAATAATACTAATAATTGTGCTTATAAATACTAAAGACAATATAATAAAAATATTTTTTTTTGAAAAACGCATACCTAAAAAATATTTAAAATAAAAAAAAATTTGCATGCTGATTAATAAAAAACAAAAATATACGTAATAATAACAAAAATAAAAAAAATTATTCAGTACAAAAAAATACGAAAAAATAAAAAAAGAAGACAAGAAAAAACCAATAAAAATTTTTTTTTTAATAAAAAACATCATAATTTTTATAAATTTATCTTTTATTTTTACAAACATCATCAATACCTCATTAATATTCAATATTTTTTATTTATTATCTTAAATATACACATGCAATCAATATTGTCCATATAATATCTAAAAAATGCCAAAATAAACAAAAACAAATCACTGAAGTATTTACAAAAAAAGAAAAATCAAAAACAAAAATCTGACCAATTAAAACTAATATCCATAATAATCCTAATATAATATGTAAACTGTGTGTTCCTAAAATAACAAAAAAAGAAGAAAGATAACCATTAGAAATAGGATAAAATCCTTTCTCTAGAATCTGTAAAAATTCTAAAAATTCCAATGCTAAAAAAATACCTCCTAAAATTAGAGTACACAATAAAGAAATTACAACATATTTTTTTGAATTTTTTTTTAAAAAATATTTAATTAAACTGCAAAAAAAAGAACTACATAACAAAATAAACGTTTCTAAAAAAATTACTGGTCTGGAAAACAAATGATTTTCTTTCAAAAAATTATTATACCCGTGTCTCGACATTATAATATGTACAACAAATAATACAGAAAAAATAATACAATCACTCATTAAATAAATCCACATACCAAAAATATTTTTATTTTCTAATGAAAAATATGAAATATTTCTTTTTTTTTTGTTCACTTATAATCCTTATATAAAGTTCATTTTCTATTCTGTATAAGTTTCACTTATTAAAAATCGTTCTTCTATTTTAAAAAAATATTATTTAGAAATAATATATCCTTTATCTATTTTGAAGGATATAAAAAAAACACTAAAAATAATACCAAACAACGAACAATATACTAACCACCAAATATGCCATACCATGGAAAAACCTAATATTGTAGTAAACATACTAATAACTATACCCATATAGGTGTTATTCGGCATATGAATAGAGTCAGAAATACCTTTTTTGATGAAAATTTTTTTTTCATGTTTTTCATACCAAAAGTTATCTATTTTTTTAACAACAGGTATATTAGAAAAATTATATACTGGAGGAGGAGAAGGAATAGACCATTCTAATGTTCTTCCATTCCAAGGATCTCCACTAATATCTTTATATTTATGAGAATGTCGATTTTTAATAGATACAATTAATTGAATTACTTGGAAAAAAATGCCCAATAAGATTATAAATGCACCCATAGTTGCAATTGTTAATAAAAAATGATACTCAGTATCAATATTTTGACTTAATCGACGAGTCATACCCATACATCCTAATATATACAAAGGAATAAATGCTACAAAAAAACCAGTAATCCAAAAAACAAAAGAAATTTTTCCCCAGTATTCATTTAACTTAAAACCAAAAATTTTAGGAAACCAATAAGTTATACCAGCAAAACAACCAAAAACAACACCCCCTATAATAACATTGTGAAAATGAGCTACTAAAAATAAGCTATTATGAAGAACAAAGTCTATTGAAGGTATTGACAATAACACTCCCGCCATGCCACCAATAGTAAAACTAATCAAAAATCCTATTGTCCATAGCATAGAAGAATGAAATCGAATTCGACCACGATACATGGTAAATAACCAGTTAAATATTTTTACGCCAGTAGGAACAGCAATGATCATGGTAGTGATACTAAAAAAAGAATTTACGTCAGCTCCTGAACCCATAGTAAAAAAATGATGCAACCATACTAAAAAAGATAAAACAGTAATAACAATAGTAGCCCATATTAAAGAAATATAACCAAACAAAGATTTTTCAGAAAATGTAGACACAATTTCTGAAAAAATACCAAATATTGGTAATATCAATATGTAAACTTCTGGATGTCCCCATATCCATATTAAATTAACATACATCATCATATTTCCACCCATATCATTAGTAAAAAAATGAAAACCAGCATATCGATCTAATGATAAAAATGTTAATGTAATAAATAAAACAGGAAAAGATATTAATATAAGAATATTAGTACATAAAGCAGTCCAAGTAAAAACTGGTAATTTAAACATTGTCATTCCAGGAGCACGAAAATTAATAATAGTTACTATAAAATTAATCGCAGTTAAAATAGTACCAAAACCTGAAATCTGTAAAATCCAAATCCAATAATCAACACCTACTCCTGGACTATATTGAATTCCCGATAAGGGAGGATAACCTAACCAACCAGTCTTAGCAAATTCACCTATTCCTAAAGATAACATCATCAAAATAACTGAACTAGCTGTTAACCAAAAACTCAAATTATTTAAAAAAGGAAAAGCTAAGTCTCGAGCTCCAATTTGTAAAGGAACAACAAAATTCATTAATCCAATAACTAATGGCATAGCAACAAAAAAAATCATAATTACACCATGAGCTGTGAATATTTGATCATAATGATTAGAAGGTAAAATACTAATATGATTCGGTAAAGAAGAAAAAAATTGCTGCAATCGCATCATTATTGCATCCGAAAACCCTCTAAAAAACATAATAAAAGCTAGTACAAAATACATCACAGCAATCTTTTTATGATCAACTGAAGTAAACCATTGATTCCATAAATAATTCCACTTTTTTAAGTATGTAATATACGCACATATAAACACTGAAACAAAAATAATCGCCATACATGTAATCATAATAATTGGTTCATGAATAGGTATAGAATGAATAGTTAATTTTCCAAACATTATTATTTACCTTCAAATATAAAATATATATTACATTAATTATTTTTTATTAAAAAATTTAAAAATTACTATTGTTTAATCGGTTAAACATATTTTTTATTTTATAAAACATAAAAGGATCCACATATGAAAAATATTGTATACAATTTTTTATATTGTCACGTGATAAATATAAAAATTGTTTTTTAGAAAATAATACGTGATGATGTGATTGTATTTTTTGAATCCATGTATTAAAGTCCTGAATATTGTCTTGCACAAAAACTTTAAATTTCATATTAGAAAAACCAGAACCACTATAATTAGAAGAAATTCCTTTATATACACCACTTTTATTAGCTATTAAGTATAAATCTGTTTGCATTCCTGCCATAGTATAAATTTGACTACCTAAATCAGGAATAAAAAAAGAATTCATAATAGATTGTGAAGTAATTTTAAAGTGTATTGGAACATTTTTAGGAAAAGATATTTCATTAAAAGTAGCTACTTTATAATGAGGATAAATAAACAACCAACGCCAATTCAAAGAAATTACTTCAATGACAATAGGTTTATTAAAATTTACCTTCAAAGATTTACTAGGATCTAATTTATGTGTAGTTAACCAAGATAAATTAGCTAAAAAAAATATTATAATGATTGGAATAATCCAACATACTGTTTCTAGTAAATACGAATGAGACCAATCCGGCAAATAATCTGAAAAAATATTAGATTTACGATAGTAAAATACAATTATTATAGTTAAAAAAATAACAGGAACCACAATAACTAACATAACTCTAAAAACTAATAATGCTAACTGTAGTTCATTTCTTAAAATATATCCATAAGCATGAACATGTATATTTTTACTTAAAAAAAATAACAGTAAAGATAAAAAACTAACAAAAAATATGGTTAAAATTTTAAACATATTATATTTATTAAATATTTTCATAAATTTAAACCTATATAATACAATATATTTATTCATTGACGTTATAAAAAATAAAAAGCAAATAAACAAAAAAATAATATATATTGTAAAAAACGTTTAATACTTCAATTAGAGTATACAATAATAATAAAGTTTAATAATTCTAAATTGACAGCTATTACAATTATATTGTATATTAAAAATAATAATATATTTATCCATATAAAATACTATCATTAACGTTAAAAACTAAAAGTATAAACATACTGATACAAAAATACAAAAAACAAACTTATTTTTAAAATGAAAATTTTTAAAATTTATAAATAATTATATCTATACATTAATAATTTAATCATTTGAAAACCAATAAATACTAAAACAGTATACTCAATAAATATTAAGAAATTTTAATTATTATAACCATAATTATAATTTTACTATAACATAGTAATCTAATAAAACTAGATCATCATGAAAAAAATCATTAAGAAAAAAATAAAATCTACATTAAATATTCTTTATTTAAAAGTAAGTAATGTTAGTAATATACATAAAAATCAAAAAAAAAATCTAAAACATTTTTTTATTGTAGTATCTGCTTACGAATTTAATAAGTTATCTTTATACAGTCAGCATAGCATTGTATATAAAATTCTTTTTAAATATATTCCACAAAAAATTTATGCAATACAATTACACACCTATACAACATATCAATGGGAAAAAATAAAAAATCCAGTATTTTTATTAACGCCATGCATATATCAGAAAAAAAAAGGTTAATTAAATTTAACTTATTAAATCAATATATATAAAATAATATAGAAAAAATTTAAGAAAAAATCATATCATATTGTATTTAATTAATTATTAACAATTTAAATTATAAAAATAATAAAAATATATTATAAGTATAATTATTATTATAAATATATATAAATATTTTATTGTATTTTTATAATAATTCTTTAGTTAAAAATATTGCAATATATTTTAAGAAAATTATAAAACATTACATACCATGTATGTATACATACATAAAAAATATAAATTTATAAATGTTTAGTTATTGTTTAATAATATAAAAGATATTTTATTATTTTTTTAAAAAATGACAAATAACTATTCATACATAAAAAAATAATTAATTATTTACATAAATTCATACATCTAGTTTTATAGAAATAAATCAACAAAAATATTTATATAAAAATATAACCATTGTTTAAAATAAGGATTACATATGAAATTTAATGACAAAAATAAACAAAAATATCATAATATGTCTTTAATACCTTTTGTAATTGATAAAAGTTATCAAGGAGAACGTTCGTATGATATTTTTTCACGATTATTAAAAGATAGAATTATTTTCATAACTGGAACTATAAATGATAACTTAGCTAGCATTATTATATCTCAAATATTATTTTTGGAAGCAGAAGATAAAAAAAAGGATATTTTTTTGTACATTAACTCTCCTGGAGGAATAATTACATCCGGTTTATCTATTTATGATACTATGCAATTTGTTAAACCAGACATCAATACAATTTGTTTGGGACAGGCTTGTTCTATGGCAGCTATATTATTATGTGCAGGAAAAAAAGGAAAAAGATTTTGTTTACCAAACGCTAGAATTATGTTACACCAACCTCTTGGTGGATTTCAAGGACAAGCATCAGACATTATAATTCATGCTCGAGAAATAAAAAAAATAAAAAAAACAATAAATTATTTATTATCTTATCATACACAACAATCTATTGAAAAGATAACACAAGATATAGAACGTGATTATTTTTTTTCTCCAAAAGAAGCAATTAAATATGGTCTTATTGACTTAATTTTAAAAAATAAAAAATAAAATTTATATAAAATCATATAATCACTGACAATAGAGAAAAACATGAATAATACGATTAATAATCAAAATTATATATTTTGTTCATTTTGTAAAAAAAAAGAAAACGAGATAGAAAAGATGATCAGCGGTCTATCTGGACATATTTGTAATCAATGTGTGGTATTGTGTTATGATATTTTAAATACAAAAAAATCACAAAAAAATAAAAAAATAATTCCATTATCTAAGCCTAATGAAATAAAAAAATACTTAGATAAATTTATCATAGGACAAAAAAAAGCTAAAAAAACAATATCAGTAGCTGTATATAATCATTATAAAAAATTAAATTATGTATTAAATAATGATAATACAATTAAATTAGAAAAAAGTAACATTTTATTAATTGGTCCTACAGGAACAGGAAAAACATTAATTGCCGAAACATTAGCAAAATATCTAAACGTACCATTTTCTATTGCAGATGCTACTTCACTTACAGAAGCGGGATATGTAGGAGAGGATGTAGAAAATATTTTACGAAAACTAATTGAAAATAGTAATTACGATATAAATGAAGCAGAAAAAGGAATCATATATATTGATGAAATTGATAAAATAACTAAAAAATCAGAAAATATTTCTATAACCCGAGATGTGTCAGGAGAAGGTGTTCAGCAATCTTTACTGAAAATAATAGAGGGAACTATTGCATCTGTACCTATAAAAGGAAATCGAAAACATCCCCAACAAGAAACTTGGAAAATTGATACTTCAAAAATTTTATTTATCTGTGGAGGATCATTTTTTGGGCTAAAAAATATTATATATAATCGTATAAATAATACCTCTAATATTGGATTTAATAAAAACATAAAAAAATCTATTTATATTAAAAGTACATCAAAAATATCAATACAACCCCAAGATCTCATTAAGTATGGACTAATACCTGAATTTATTGGAAGATTACCTATTATCGTAGAACTTGATAACTTAACCGAAAAAGATTTAATACAAGTTTTGTGTAAACCTAAAAATGCTTTAATAAAACAATATAAAAAATTATTTTCTTTAGATAACATTAAACTTAAATTTGATAATTCTGCTTTACAAGAAATTTCAAAAAAATCCATAAAAAAAAAAACTGGAGCCCGAGGTTTACGCTCAATTTTAGAGTCTCTTTTATTAAATGTAATGTATCAAGCGCCTCAGCTGAAAAACATAAAAAGTGTATATATTGATGCATCAGTTGTTAAAAAAAATAATGCTCCCAAATTATCTTTTTTTAAAAAAAAATCAGATAAAATAACATAATATGGTAGTCTATCATCAGAAAAAAGTATTTACAGTAAAATACATTCTATTTACTAACATCCCAAATAAAATATACAACTATACAAATTTTGTATATATTTAAAATACTAACAGAGAGAATATATATATGAATTCTGAGTATTCTAAAAATATTAGCATTCCAATACTGCCTTTACGAGATATTGTAGTTTATCCTTATATGGTTACTCCTTTATTTATAGGTCGAAAAAAATCAATAAAATGCATAAAATTTTCTATGCAAAATGACAAAAAAATACTATTAATAACACAAAAAGAATCTTCTGTTGAAAATCCTCGAAAAAATGATTTATTTAATGTTGGAACTGTAGCAAAAATTTTACAAATTCTAAATTTACCTGACGGAACAATAAAAATAATCATTGAAGGTAAAAAAAGAGCTAAAATAAAAAACATAGAAAAACATGATACTTATCAAATAGCAAACATAAAATATATTAAACCAACTCAAGTGAAAGAAAAAGAAAAAAAGGTACTAATTAAAATTACCATCAATCAATTCAAAAAATATATACAATTTAACAAAAAAATATCACCTGAAACACTTGGTTTATTAAAAAAAATAAGTAGCATAGAAAAATTAAGTGATATGTTGGCATATTATATACCTTTAAAAATGCAGGATAAACAATTATTATTAGAAATGTTTCATACCAACAAGCGCTTAGAGTTTTTAGTTGGAATAATGGAAGCAGAAATTGATTTATTAAAGATAGAAAAACGTATTCAAAATAGAATCAAGAAACAAACAGAAAAAAATCAAAGAGAATACTTTTTAACAGAGCAAATGAAAGCAATTCAAAAAGAACTAGGTAATTCTGATTCGTCTATTGATGAAAATGAACAATTAAACAATAAAATTACTTTAGCTAAAATGCCAAAAGAAGCAAATGAAAAAACACGATCAGAATTTAAAAAATTAAAAACAATGTCACCTATGTCAGCAGAAGCTACGGTGGTAAGAAATTACGTCGAATGGATGATACAAGTTCCGTGGAATAAAAAAAGCAAATTAAAAAAAAATCTTAACACTGCTCATAAAATTTTAAATATTGATCATTTTGGATTAAATGATGTAAAAGAAAATATTTTAGAATATTTAGCAGTACAAAATCGAACTAGAAAAATCAAAGGACCAATTTTATGCTTTGTAGGCCCACCGGGTATTGGAAAAACATCATTGGGTAAATCTATTGCTAGAGCAACAGGCAGAAAATATATTCGTATGGCTTTAGGAGGAATTAGAGATGAGGCAGAAATAAGAGGACACAGAAGAACATACATAGGCTCCATGCCTGGAAAACTAATGCAAAAAATAACTAAATCAGGGGTTAAAAATCCTTTATTTTTATTAGATGAAATAGATAAAATGGCTTTCGATATACGAATAGATCCAGCCGCTGCTTTATTAGAAGTTTTAGATCCCGAACAAAATATTTCATTCAATGATCATTATTTAGAAATAGATTATGACTTATCAGAAGTTATGTTTATTGCTACAGCTAATTCAATGAACATACCTACCCCTTTACTAGATCGTATGGAAATAATAAGATTATCAGGATACACTGAAGAAGAAAAAATACATATCGCGAAAAAATATTTGCAACCTAAACAAATGAAGGCTAACGCTTTAAAGAAAACAGAATTATCTATTCAAGATCCAGCTTTAATAAATATAATCAGATATTATACTAGAGAATCTGGAGTAAGATCTTTAGAAAGAACAATTTCAAAAATTTGTAGAAAATCTGTAAAAAAAATTCTATTAAAAAAAAATTGTGTTACTGTGGTCATTAATAAAAAAAATTTAAAAAATTATTTAGGCATCAAGAAATATACATACGGAAAAATTAACAAAACTAACCAAATTGGACAAGTAATTGGTTTAGCATGGACGGAAATGGGAGGTGATCTATTAACTATAGAATGTACTAGTATACCAGGCAAGGGTAAACTTATACAAACAGGATCTCTTGGAAAAGTAATGCAAGAATCTATACAAACAGCTCTTACGGTAGTTCGATCACAAGCTCATAAATTGAACATAAAAAAAAATTTTTATGTCAAAAAAGATATTCATATACATGTACCTGAAGGAGCAACTCCTAAAGATGGCCCTAGTGCTGGTATTACTATGTGTACAGCAATAGTATCATGTTTAACTAATAATCCTGTAAAATCAAATATTGCAATGACAGGAGAAATTACTTTACAAGGAAATATATTAAATATAGGAGGATTAAAAGAAAAACTAATAGCTGCTCATCGAGGAGGCGTTAAAACAGTATTAATACCTTATGGAAATAAAAGAGAATTATCTAAAATACCTAAAAATATTCTTTCCAACTTATATATACATTCAATAAAAAAAATAGAGGACATTTTAAAAATTGCATTAGAAAAAAATCCTTATATTAATATATAAATACATAAAAAAAGTGAAAAAAAAATTAAAGAAAATTTTACTTTATACAACATAGCTAGCAAATGTTATATTCTTGCTAGTTATGAACCTATAAAAAATCATGTACAACAATATCAGTTATCTAAAAAGGTCCTTATGGCTAATTCAGCACTAAAAAACTTTTATAAAAAAAATATTTTAATAATAATTACTACAGTAATTATACTGTCTATCATATTAAGCAATATATCAAATTTTTTTATATATAGTACTCCACTACCTGTAATAACTATTAATCAAGAAAAAATTTATCCACCAATTTTACAATTAAACTATAGAATTATGAAAAAAAATGAACAAAAAAAAATAAAAAACATACTATCTACTACAATACAAAAAAAAGAATTTGCACAATATATTTTTCAAAAAATGATCACTAAAACAATAAACGAATCGTTGTTTAAACAGTATGTAGATAAAATCCAACTAAAAATGTTAAATAAACATGCAAAAAAAATAATTTTATCTTCAAAATATTTTCAGGTTAATAACTCTTTCAGTCATGAAAAATACTTAAGATTTATTAATTTTATAATGTATTCACATAAAAAATATCTTCATGCTTTACAAAAAAAAATAGCAGTAAAATATTTAATAAAAATATTATTAACATCAACAATCGTATTAAAACATGACATACAAAAAAAATTCAAAAAAATCATAGATAAAAAAAATATAAGTATTATTAATTTTAAAATTTCTAAAAAAAATATTTTTAATAAAAGTTATACTTCTAAAATACTAAAAAATTTATATTTAAATAAAGATACTTTTCAAAAAAGTCAAATGTATGTTATAAAAACCGTAAATTTAAAAAAAAAGTCATTAAAAAATCAAAATATAAAGAATAATATTAAATTATATTCACATAAAATAAAAAAAATAATAAAAAATAAAAAATATAATTATCATTGCATACAAACAAATAATTTCAAAAAAGCATATATTTTTAAAAAAAACATGAACAATAAAACACCATTTAAAAAAATTAATAATTCTTTATTTAATGATAATAAAAATGACATTACTAATGTTAATTTAGGATGGATAAAAAAAAAAAATATACCGTTTTTAATTAAAAAATGTCAGTTAAAAAAAATAGGTGATTGTTCAAAAATTATATTTTATAAAAATAATTTTTTTATTTTTACCTTACATGATATTAAAAAAACAAAAATAAAAAATATAAATAAATTTAATCAATACATAATTAAAAAAATTCAATATAATAATTTATTTTTCAAAAATATGATTTTAAACAACAAAATAAATGGGTTGTTAAAAAAAAAAGAAGTTCAACTAGAAAAAATATTACCTGAAAAGTACACAAAAATACATACGAAAAAATTTTTAAATTATCATGATTTAACTAAGTATGTTTATATTCATACCTTAAATCCATCCTTAAAAGATTTTATTAGCTTACAAAAAAAAAATAACTTTTATACACCTATAAAAATATGTAAAAATGTAAAAAATAACATTCGTTTATTACAAATAAAATCATGCAGCAACAATATCAAGAAAAAACAACAATTTTTTAAAGAATTTATAGTTAAAAATACAAATAAAATAAATTACTTAAATATAAAAAAATTTTTATTAACTGATCACAACAAAAAAATTTTTTTTATAAAAAAACATCCAATATACAGCAGTAGTACCCAAACTATATCCTACAAAAAAAATATAGAAATAATGAATATCATAAAAAAAATTCCTAATTTAAAAAAAAACAAATCTATATATTTTTTATTAAAAAACTCTAATAATAAATATATGTTAATAATACTAAAAAAACAATTTTTTAAAAAATTCAATACTGCAAAAAAGAAAAACATTATTAAACAAATCAAACAATACATAAAAATAAAAGTTATTATGGCTATTTTACAAAATTTATACAAAACATCTAAAATAATATTTAATCCTAACATCAAATAATCTTTATAATAAAAAATTCAACTAAAAAAATTACATAATTAGTAAAAATTAAGAAAAAATATTAATTATAGTTCAAAACTATATACAAAATATTATTTCTAATATAATAAATATTTAATATTTTAAAATAAGGTACATATGTGGAATTATTTAAAGAATTACAATGGTTTTTTCTTCAAGAATGGAAAAAATATACTGGAACATTGATTATACTTACTATAATTACATTATTGCAACTACTACCATCTAAAATAACAGGAAGAACTATCGATCTAATTTTGAATCATCAATCATCTACGTCGCAAATATTACTAAATATATCAAAAATTATTTCAATATCTATTATTATTTATATATTAAAATATTTTTGGAGAATTTTATTATTTAGCGCATCAAATCAATTAACTTCTCAATTGAGAATAAAATTTTGTACAGCTTTATTAAAAAAAGATGCAACATTTTATTCAAAATATAGAACAGGTGATTTAATATCTAGAGCAACTAATGATATTGATAGAGTAGTTTTTTCAACAGGAGAAGGCATATTAACAATAATTGATTCCGTTATTTCGGGATGTTCAATAATTTTTATGATGTGCGCACAAACAAATTGGAAATTATCTCTATTTGCTTTAATACCTATGCCTATAATGGCAATTATAATGAGAAGATACGGAAAATTACTTTATAAATATTTTCAACAATCACAAAAATATTTTTCTTTTTTAAATAACCAAGCACAAGATAGTTTAAGTAATATACACATGATAAGAAATTTTGGATTAGAGAAACCTGAAATAAACAAATTTTCTATCATAGCACATAAAGTAGGAAAAAAAAATCTAAAAGTGTCCAAAATAGATGCACAATTTGATCCCATTATTCATATTTCAATTGCTCTATCTAATTTGTTCGCAATATTAGGAGGAAGTATTTTAATTACTAAAAAACAATTAACATTTGGACAATTAACAAGTTTTATATTATATTTAGGATCTATGATTTGGCCAATACTTGCTTTTGCATGGATGTTTAATATTTTAGAACGTAGTAACGTTTCATGGAAAAGAATAAAAAAAATAATTAATCACAAAAACAAAAAAAAACAATATATTAATAATATAAATCCCAAAAAACCATTAAATCTAGATATAAACATAAAAAAATTCTGTTTTCCATCTAGAACTAATAATTCATTGTATAATATAAAATTAATAATATCTAATAATACAACTTTAGGAATTTGCGGTCCAACAGGATCTGGAAAAACTACTTTAATTAGACTAATACAAAAACATTTTACATTATACAAAGGTATAATAAAATATTGTCAGAATGACATCAATCATATACAGTTAAAAAAATGGCGTTCTATTGTATCTGTAGTACATCAAACACCTTTTTTATTTTCTACAAATATATTAAAAAATATTGCATTTGGAAAACCACATGCTACCATTCAAGAAATTAAGCATGTAGCTAAGTTAGCTTGTATACATCAAGATATAAAAAATTTTCCACAAGGATATTACACAAAAATAGGAGAAAAAGGAATCAAATTATCAGGAGGTCAAAAACAAAGAATCACAATCGCTAGAGCTTTTTTAACACCATCTAAAATTTTTATTTTAGATGATCCATTATCTGCAGTAGACCACGATACAGAACATAAGATAATCAAAAATATCCATAAATATACTAAAAAAAACAACATAACTACCATAATAGTTACACATAGATTATCAATATTAGAGAAATTCAATAATATTGTTGTTTTAAAAAACGGCACTATTCTACAACAAGGATCACATGAACAATTACTACTTCAAAAAAATTGGTATTCTGAAATGTATAATTATCAAAAATTTAAATAAAAAAATTATACATAAACATACCTTTCAATTTATATAGGAAAAAATAATGGAAGAAAAGAAGTACTCTTCATGGAATATAATAAAAAGATTATTATCTTATTACTCTAAAAAAAAAAATCTACTAATATTTTCATGTATATTAATTGCATTGTCAACAATTACAGAAGTTGCTAGTCCAATTATATTAAGCAATTTTATTAATAATGTTATAAAGAATAATATTATTGAGAAAAAATCTATAATATTACTAATAATTTATTTTATAACATTACAAATATTGTCATCATTATTTAATTACCTATATAGTATTTATTTTAGCTCTCTATCCGTAGAAATAATTACTGAATTAAGAATTAAAATGATGAAAAACGCACTAAAGCAACCTATGAAAATATTTGATAAAAAACCAATAAGCTCAATCATTACTAAAATAATAACTGATACAGAATCAGTAAAAGAATTCTATGAAGTAATTGTATCATCTTTCTTAAAAAATTCCATATTATTTACTATAATTCTTACTACTATGTTTATATTAGAATGGAGGATGGCATTAATTAGTTCTATAATTACACCAATAATAATAATTATTATTATTGTCCATCAATATTATAGTAAACCTATAATCAAAAAAACAAAAAATTCACTGTCAAAACTTAACAATACTATTAATGAAATAATCAACGGAATTACAATTATTCAACAATTTAATCAAGAAAAAATTTTTATTAAAAAAATAAACATTATTAATAATAATAATTATGTTAACAAAATGAATATTCTAAAAATTGATGGATTGTTATTAAGACCATTATTAACTTTAATATCTTCTATAATTTTGTCTTCTATTATTTTGATATTACAATTATTTCCTACGGTAATAGTAAAAATTAGTATTTTACATACTTTTATAAATTATTTGCGACATCTTAATGAACCTATAATAACAATTGCTAATCAACAAACCATACTGCAACAAGCTATTGTATCATCAGAAAGAATTTTTAAATTTATAGATTCTCCTCAACAAATCTATGGAAATAATACTGAACCATTAAATAGCGGTCAAATAAAATTACATAACATATTTTTTAAATATCCAAAAACTAAAAAAAATATTTTAAAAAATATAAATATTAATATACCTGATAAAAGTTGTGTAGCATTAGTTGGAAAAACAGGAAGTGGAAAAACAACCTTATCAAATTTAATTTTAGGACATTATTCTGCAACCCAAGGTACAATATACGTAGACAATAAACCAATAAATTCATTATCACACAAAATATTACGTAAAAATATCGCTATTGTTCAACAAGAACCTACTATTTTATATGGAAATTTAATTAAAAATATTTCATTAGATAGAAAAATAGAACAAAAAAAAATCATCCAAGCATTAAAAAAAAGTCAATTACAAGAATTAATTAAAAATTTACCAGATGGTTATATGTCTATATTAGGACAACATGGTAATAATCTTTCACAGGGAGAAAAACAACTTATTGGTATTGCTAGAATATTAGTATCTAATCCTAAAATATTAATTTTTGATGAAGCAACTGCTAGTATAGATTCAGAATCTGAACAAAAAATACAAAAAATATTATTATCTATTCGAAAAAAATCTACAGTAATAATTATAGCGCATAGATTGTCTACTATCGTAGATGCTGACATAATCATTGTTTTAGACAAAGGAAAAATAGTTGAACGAGGGTCACACAAAAAATTAATTAAGAAAAAAGGATTATATTATTCAATGTATACGTATCAAAAAAATAATAAATCTATTTAATTTAAAAAAAATTATATAAAAAAATTTTTATAAATCTGTTAGAGGTAATTTAACACCTATAAAATCTAATTTGGCTGCTTCTTTCCAGATCTGACCAGATATTTAAATATATAGCGTTAAATAAAATCCTCTAACAGAAAAAAATCAATACTATATACAAATTATTTTTATATTATTAACATTAAATAACAATATATCAAAAAAGTCAAGAAAAATACATAACTTTAATAAAAAATTTATATTAATATTTTAAAATAAGAAGAAATATGGAATATCAAATATTATCTAATAAATGGCGACCACAAGATTTTGACCATGTTATAGGACATAAATACATAATTCGTATAATAAAAAATAGTCTTGATTTAAAAAGAATTCATCAATCTTGGTTATTTTCAGGAATACATGGAGTAGGAAAAACTACTATAGCAAGAATATTAGCTAAAAGTCTAAATTGTAGTACAGGAATCACATCTAAACCCTGCAGAAAATGTAATAATTGTGTCTCAATAGAAAAAGGAAAATTTTTAGATTTTATAGAACTCGATGCAGCTTCTAGAACCAGAGTTGAAGATATTAAAACAATCTTAGATTCAACAAAATATCCCCCAATTCAAGGAAGATTCAAAATTTATTTAATTGATGAAATACATATGTTATCAAAAAATAGTTTTAATGCACTATTAAAAATATTAGAAGAACCCCCAAAATATATAAAATTTATTCTAGCAACTACATATTTTAAAAAAATACCTGATACTATTATTTCTCGTTGTCTTCATGTACATTTACCAAGTATAACTTCAAAAGTTATATCAAATTATTTAAACAATAAATTAAAAAAAGAAAAAATTTATACAAATCAAGAAACATTAAATACTATTGCATACTATGCTCGAGGAAGTATTAGAAGTGCAATAAATACTCTTGAATTAGTGATCTGTTCTACACAAGGTGCATCTTTAGAAATAAAAAAAATTAATAAATTAATAGGAATATTTGACAAAAAAAATATACTGAAACTAGCTAGTAGCATTATTACTAATAATATTAATAAAACATTAAATATATTAGACTACGCGGAACAAATGAATGTACAATATACTAATATAATTACATCATTAATAACTTTCTTTCATAATTTGTCCATAGTAAAGATTACTGCATCAAAAGAAGAACAAAAAATCAATAAATTTTCAAAATACGATGTAAAAATCTATAATTTATCTAAAAAAATTTTGTTTAAAGATATACAAAATTATTGTAAAATTCTTCTTCAAGGATCTAAATATTTAAAATACGCACCTGATCCTAGAATAGGTATCGAAATAATATTTTTTCAAATCTATCAATATATACAAGAAAAAAATAATATTTTATAATATTTTTTATAAAAATGACATTTTAAAACATTTAAATATTTATTCAAAAAAGATTATTCAAATATCTAAAAATATTTATATATATAACTTTACTTACTAAAAAAGAAAAAAAATGTTTACTAATGAAAAAATTAGCGAAATCTTAAAACAAGCTAAAAATATGCAAAAAAAAATAGAAAAAATACAGAAAGACATTAATATGTCTAATGTTACAGGAAAATCTGGTATTGATTTAGTTTCCGTAATTATGAACGGAAACTATGCCTGTAAATCAGTAATTATCAGTGATGAATTGTGGAACGAAAAAAATAAAACATTACTACAAGATTTGATCACTTCAGCAATTAATGATGCTGTTAAAAAAATAAAAAAAATACAACAAAGAAAACTACTATTAAATTCTGAATTTATAAATCCAAATAATAAATCAAATAAATAATGTTTTTATATGACAAAAATCAGTTATAATATATAGTTATAAATACCTTAATAATAATTTTAAATTTATATTAAAAAATATGGAATTTACATATGAAAAATAAAAATAAAAAAGTACATGTTTTTAAGTCAGAAGTAAAAGAATTATTACATCTTATGATTCATTCTTTGTATTCAAATAAAGAAATTTTTTTAAGAGAACTAATTTCTAATTCTTCTGATGCAATAGAAAAATTGAGATTTGAAAAATTATATAATCCGGAAAAATACACAAAAAAAGTATATGTACCTAAAATACAAATATCAATAAAAAAAACAGAAAACCAAATCGTTATTTCAGATAACGGAATTGGAATGACAGAAAAAGAAGTAATAAATAATTTAGGAACTATAGCAAAATCTGGCACAAAATCTTTTTTAAATCAAATGAAGAACATAGAAAATAAAGAAAAAAATGAATTTATTGGTCAGTTTGGAGTAGGTTTTTATTCTGCCTTTATAGTATCTGAAAAAGTTTCAGTGTATACAAAACATGCATCAGAAAAAACAGAAAGTGGAATATTATGGATATCCGAAGGGAAGGGTGAATACTCAATAGAAGAGTTTGCTACGCAAGAACATGGAACAAAAATTGTCTTATCTTTAAAAACTTCAGAACAAGAATTTTTAGAAAGCTGGAAAATTAAACAAATAATAAAAAAATATTCTGATCATATTTCAATACCTATTGAAATTGATAACTATGATAAAAAAACACAGACAATTTCCTGGGAAAAAATTAATGAAGCAAAATCTTTATGGACCCAAAACAAAAATAAAATTACAAAAAAAGATTATCAGGAATTTTATAAATATATAACACATGATTCTGAAAAACCATTAACTTGGAGTCATAATACAGTTGAAGGTAATCAAGAATATACTAGTTTATTATATATTCCGAAAAAAGCAACTTGGGATATGTGGCATCGTGAGAATAAACATGGTTTAAAATTATATGTCAAGCATATATTTATCATGGATGAAGCTACACAATTTCTTCCAAATTATTTACGCTTTGTAAAAGGAATAATAGATTCACAAGATCTTCCGTTAAATATTTCTAGAGAAATATTACAAGATAGCACTATTACTAATGTTTTACGAAAAACACTTACCAAACGCATTTTAAAAATATTAAATACATTATCCTTAAATAAAAGTAAAAAATATCAAAAATTTTGGAATATATTCGGATTAGTTATTAAAGAAGGCTTAGCTGAAGATTCTGAAAATCAAAAAAATATTGCTGATTTATTAAGATTTTCTTCTATACAAACTGAATCAATAGAACAGACATTATCTTTAAAAAAATATGTCAATAATATGGTAAAAGGGCAAAATAAAATTTATTTTTTAACTTCTGATAGCTATCAATCAGCTCTAAATAGTCCACATTTAGAAATTTTCAAAGAAAAAAAAATTGATGTCTTACTACTATCAGATAGAATTGACGAATGGATGATGAACTATTTAACTGATTTTAACAATATAAAGTTTCAATCAGTAAGCAAAGCAGATGATTCTTTAAAAGAATTAATATCTAATGAAAATAAACCTGATGATAAAAATATATTTGATGATTTTATAAAAAAGACAAAAAAAATATTAACTAATAAAGTTAAAGATGTACGCATAACATATAGACTTAAAAGTACTCCTTCTATAGTCTTGACTGATACTAATGATATGAGTACTCAAATGGCTAAAATTTTCAGTTCTGCTGGACAACCTGTTCCCCAAATAAAATATATATTAGAAATTAATCCAACACATCCTTTAGTTAAAAAAATACAAAAAATAGAAAATGAATCAGAATTTTCTAATTGGATAAACATATTGTTTGAACAATCGGTATTAGCGGAAAAAGGAACTCTAGAAAATCCTCACATTTTTATTAATAGAATTAATACTTTGTTATTAAAATAAAAATATTTTACAAAACAATGTGTGACATATTTATATAAAAAAATAACAAAAACATATTTTGAGGAAAATTGTATTATGATGCGTATTATTATGCTTGGAGCTCCAGGAAGCGGAAAAGGAACACAAACACAATTATTATCAAAATATTTTTATATACCTTTTATTTCTGCTGGAGAAATATTACGCCAAGAAAGCAAAAAAAACGAAAAAACAAAAAAATATATAAAAGAAACAATAAATCAAGGGAAATTAGTAAAAAATTCTTTTATTATAAATCTAATTAAAAAAAAAATTAAAAAAAAAAATTGTTTTGATAAATTTATATTAGATGGCTTTCCAAGAACTATTAAACAAGCTGAATCATTAAAAAAACATATCAAAATGCACTTTGTTATACATTTAAAAATCAGCACTGATAACATTCTTGATAGAATTACTGGAAGGCTAATACATGAACCATCAGGAAGAACGTATCATAAGAAATTTAATCCTCCTAAAAAAAAAAACATAGATGATTTAACCGGTGAATTGTTAAGTAAAAGAAAAGATGACAAAAAAAAAATAATCATAACCCGATTAAAAGAATACAAAAAATTAACCAAACCACTAATAAAATGGTTTAAAATGGAGGATTTAAAGAAAAATATTAAATATATAGAAATAAATGCAAATAAATCTATTCATAAAATAAATAAAAAAATAATTTTATGTATACACTAAAATAAAAAATAATTAAATTTTTTGCGCTCTACAGGAATTGAACCTGTAACCTACAGCTTAGAAGGCTGTTGCTCTATCCAGATTGAGCTAAGAGCGCGGAAAAATATTAAATGTAATTATACGTAAAGTTCAATAAAAAATCAATAATTTTAAATATGTATAGAATTATGTATTGTTAAAATTATAAAATTTAAAAAATTAGTAGTATTTTTTTGTATAAATTATAAAAATATTGGTTTTTAAAAAAATTCATAAAAAATAAATCAATACCTTAAATTTTTTATTAAAAATAGCATTTATTAATTTTTATAAATAAATTTGTATGTTGAGCGTTCATGTTTGTCTTGCACAATTACTCCTAATTTTAACAACTCTTTTCTAATAATATCAGATAAATTCCATTTTTTATGCTTACGGTAAGCATCACGCATACGTACTAATTTTTTTACTATATGAATATTACTATGACTTGCAAGGATTTGATTAGTAGAAGAAAACAAAAAATTTTTAGGATCATGATGTAATAATCCTAAAATATTTCCAAAAAAAATTAAATCTTTAGATAAAGAATTATATAAAAGAATATCACTAGATTTTTTAATATTAGTAATATACTTAGATAAATTTTGCAATATTAAACATGCTTTAGGAGTATTAAAATCATCATTCATAGCAGAAAAAAATTTTTTTCTAAAAATATTTCGTAATTTTATATGATAATCACTATGTTCAGAACTAACATCAGATCCAAGTAAAGAAACATATATTTTGTTTAAAATATTTTTCGATGCATTTAAATTTTTTTCCAGAAAAATCAAAGGATGTCTGTAGTGTGTAGAAAGTATATAAAACCTAATTACTTCAGAATCATATTTTTTTAATAAATCACGAACCAGTACAGTATTAGATAAAGATTTTGACATTTTATGATTATTAATAATCACCATGCCAACGTGTATCCAAAATTCAATAGAAAAAGAACTTTTTATACTTTTTAGTTGTGCTAATTCATTTTCATGATGAGGAAATAATAAATCAATTCCTCCTCCATGAATATTAACTCCGTTTTTAAAAAACTTGTTTATAATAGCAGAACATTCAATATGCCAACCAGGTCTACCAGGACCCCACGGAGATATCCAATATGGATCAGATTTATTTACACGATGTTTCCATAAAACAAAATCGTCAGATTGATTAAAATAAAAAACAGAATTCGATTTATTTTCATTTAAACAGCATTTTTTTATCCTACGTGATAAAATTCCATAACTATTATATTTTTGAATAGAAAACAAAATATCTTTATTATCAGAAATATAAGCAAGTTTATTGTTAAATAAACTCTCTATAAATGAAATTATATCTTGCATACATCTGGTAATTCTAGGTTCATGATCAGGATTTTGTAAGTTTAAACATAAAAAATCTTCATGCATCAATTTAATCATACGTTTAACAAAAACATCAATAGATTCATTTTTTTTATTAGCTGCATAAATAATTTTATCATCTATGTCAGTAATATTTCGAACATAACAAGTCTTATATCCTAAATATTCTAAATAGCGTTTAATTATATCAAAAACAATAAAAGTACGAGCATGACCAATATGACATAAATCATACACAGTAACGCCACATACATAAATATTAATTTTTTTAGAATAAGGAAATTGAAATTTTTCTTTTTTTTTTGTTAAAGTATTAAAAATTTTCAACATATTAACACTCTTAATACATATAAAATAAAAAATATACACAAAATATATGATAAAATCATTATATATATAATTATAAAAATTGAATTTTTTTTTATTTAAAAAAACAATATATTATTTTAATTAATTATGAAAAAAAATAATATATAAACTTAAATCTAATTAACTAATAGACAAATTTATCAATTAAGAGTATAAAATGAATAATAAACTAGAAAAAATGCTGAAATTTCCATGTAACTTTACCTATAAAGTAATAGGATTAGCGCAACCAGAATTAACTAATAATATAATTAAAATTATACAAACACACATTCCAGGAGATTATGCTCCAGATATAAGATCTAGTAATAAAGGAACATATTTATCAATATCAATTACTATATGCGCAAAAAATTTCATACAAATAAAAAATTTATACAAAGAATTAAGTAAAATTCATTTAGTAAGAATGGTTTTATAAAATATTTGCGATGCGGTATTTTTAAATCCGCATCGAAAAAGCACTGATATATGTAGTATATATACGATTTTTTTTAAATAATTGTCTTATAAACTAACTACATTAGCAGCTGACGGACCTTTTGCGCCTTCGGTAATTTCAAATTCAACACTTTGACCTTCTGCCAAAGTTTTAAATCCGTTGCTTTGAATAGCAGAGAAATGAACAAAAACATCTTTGCTACCATCTTCAGGTGTAATGAAACCAAAACCTTTAGATTCATTAAACCATTTTACATTACCTTTAATCTTGGACATCTATATATTACCTTAGAATGAAAAATTTAAACTAAAACTTATACCTATAGTAAATACATTATTTATAAATAATAAATCTAATATATATTAGTAAAATCTTATATACAATATAAATATTTCATGTAAAAAATATGTGTATTAAATTAAAAAATTCAAAAACAATAGATATAAATAAGAATATAAAAAAATTTAAAATATGATAAAAATTAATTAAAAAAATAATACCTGGCAATGTCCTACTCTCACACAAGGAGACCTTGTACTACCATTGGCGTTGAAATGTTTCACTTCTGAGTTCGAAATGGATTCAGGTGGTACCATAACACTATTGTTGCCAGGTTTTATTTTTTTAGAAAAACACCTCTGGTGTTGTAAGGTTAAGCCTCTTGGGTCATTAGTACTAGTTAGCTAAACATATCACTACGCTTACACACCTAGCCTATCAACGTCGTAGTCTACAACGTCCCTTCAGTAAATATATTTTATATATTTCAGGGAAAACTAATCTTGAGGCGAGTTTCGTGTTTAGATGCTTTCAGCACTTATCTCTTCCGTATTTAGCTACCGGGCAATGCCATTGGCATGACAACCCGAACACCAGGGATACGTCCACTTCGGTCCTCTCGTACTAGAAGCAGCCCCTCTCAATTTTCCTACGCCCACGGCAGATAGGGACCGAACTGTCTCACGACGTTCTAAACCCAGCTCGCGTACCACTTTAAATGGCGAACAGCCATACCCTTGGGACCTGCTTCAGCCCCAGGATGTGATGAGCCGACATCGAGGTGCCAAACACCGCCGTCGATATGAACTCTTGGGCGGTATAAGCCTGTTATCCCCGGAGTACCTTTTATTTGTTGAGCGATGGCCTTTCCATACAGAAACCACCGGATCACTAAGACCTGCTTTCGCACCTGCTTGCATTATCATGCTTGCAGTTAAACTGGCTTATGCCTTTACACTAACCTTACGATGTCCGACCGTAATTAGCCAATCTTTGTGCTCCTCCGTTACTCTTTGGGAGGAGACCGCCCCAGTCAAACTACCCACCAGACACTGTCTCTGTACCGGATTACGATACTAGATTAGAAAAACAATTTTTATAGGGTGGTATTTCAAGGTTGACTCCATTAATACTGGCGTATCAAGTTCTATGTCTCCCACCTATCCTACACAATAAAAATCAATTCTCAATGTCAAGCTATAGTAAAGGTTCACGGGGTCTTTCCGTCTTGCCGCGGGTACACTGCATCTTCACAGCAAATTCAATTTCACTGAGTCCTGGATGGAGACAGCCTGGCCATCATTACGCCATTCGTGCAGGTCGGAACTTACCCGACAAGGAATTTCGCTACCTTAGGACCGTTATAGTTACGGCCGCCGTTTACCGGGGCTTCAGTCAAAAGCTTTAGGTTTCCCTTAACTTCATCGATTAACCTTCCGGCACCGGGCAGGCGTCACACCGTATACGTCCACTTTCGTGTTTGCACAGTGCTGTGTTTTTAATAAACAGTTGCAGCCAGCTGGTATCTGCGACTAACTTAAGCTTCTAAAGTAAATTTTTACACTTATATGTTAGCGTGCCTTCTCCCGAAGTTACGGCACTATTTTGCCTAGTTCCTTCATCCAGGTTCTCTCAAGCGCCTTAGTATGCTCTACTTAACCACCTGTGTCGGTTTCGGGTACGATTTAAAATTTACCTATATGCTTAGAGGATTTTCTTGGAAGCGTGGTATCAGTTACTTCGTCATTTACATAACTAGTATTCGTACCTCAGACTTATACAGAAAATCGGATTTTCCTAATTTTCTATCCTACATACTTAAACCGAGACTACCAACCCCCGGATAACCTAACCTTCTCCGTTTCCCCATCGCAGTAAAAAATAAGTACTAGAATATTAACTAGTTTCCCATCGACTACGCCTATCGGCCTCGCCTTAGGGGTCGACTTACCCTGCCCCGATTAACGTTGGACAGGAAACCTTAGTTTTTCGGCGAGTAGGTTTTTCACCTACTTTATCGTTACTCATGTCAGCATTCGCACTTCTGATACCTCCAACGTTCTTTTCAAAACATCTTCACAGGCTTACAGAACGCTCCCCTACCCAATAAAAAGAATATTTATTGCCATAGCTTCGGTACATAATTTAGCCCCGTTATATCTTCCGCGCAAGCCGACTAAACCAGTGAGCTATTACGCTTTCTTTAAATGATGGCTGCTTCTAAGCCAACATCCTGGCTGTTTATGCCTTCTCACATCGTTTCCCACTTAATTATGATTTAGGGACCTTAGCTGATGGTCTGGGTTGTTTCCCTTTCCACAACGAACGTTAGCACCCGCTGTGTGTCTCCCGTGATAACATTCTCCGGTATTCGGAGTTTGCGTTGATTTGGTAGGCCGGGATGGCCCCCTAGTCAAAGCAGTGCTCTACCCCCGAAGATGAGTTCACGAGGCGCTACCTAAATAGCTTTCGGGGAGAACCAGCTATCTCCCGGTTTGATTGGCCTTTCACCCCTAACCACAAGTCATCCGCTGATTTTTCAACATCAGTCGGTTCGGTCCTCCAGTTGGTTTTACCCAACCTTCAACCTGCTCATGGCTAGATCACCGGGTTTCGGGTCTGTATCTTGCAACTCTAAAAAATCGCCCATTTAAGACTCGGTTTCCCTACGGCTCCCTTATTCAGTTAACCTTGCTACAAAATACAAGTCGCTGACCCATTATACAAAAGGTACGCAGTCACTTTTAAAAATACAAGCTCCTACTGATTGTACGTATTTGGTTTCAGGATCTATTTCACTCCCCTAACCGGGGTTCTTTTCGCCTTTCCCTTACGGTACTAGTTCACTATCGGTCATTCAGGAGTATTTAGCCTTAGAGGATGGTCCCCCTATATTCAAACAAGATTTCTCGTGTCCCGTTTTACTTTCCGAATCCTAGAAAAAAAATACTTCGCATACAGGACTATCACCTTGTATCGTTAGTTTTTCCAAACTATTCTACTATATTTTTAGTCTTTTTTGATTCTGGGCTTCTCCCTTTTCGCTCGCCACTACTAAGGGAATCTCAATTGATTTCTTTTCCTCAAGGTACTTAGATGTTTCAGTTCCCTTGGTTTGCTTTATTAACCTATTTATTCAGTCAATAATGTTGTTTTAACAACGGGTTTCCCCATTCGGAAATCATCGGATGATAACGCTTCATATCAGCTCACCGACGCTTATCGCAGATTAGCACGTCCTTCTTCGCCTCTGAATGCCTAGGCATCCACCAAATACGCTTATTATGCTTAACCTTACAACCCACAGGTGTTTTTCTAAATTTTTATCATATCCAAATTTTTAAAGAACTGAAAAATTGATCTTTTTAAATCATTAAATAATTATATCATATATTTTTTTTTTAGTATACAAAATATTTTTAATTTTTGTCCTCTAGGGGATTTGAACCCCTGTTGCCGCCGTGAAAGGGCAGTGTCCTAACCTCTAGACGAAGAGGACTCTAAAAAAAACTAATTTAAATACTAATTTTTAATGTTACAGAAGGAATAAAAAGTGTCAAGTGTTTTTTGTATATTTTACAAAAAATATTTATATTTATCAATAAAATTACATGATATAAATAATTAATTCATTTAAATATAAAACATCAGTCAATAATTTATCATAATAAATTATTTAACTTTTTTATAATATTAATGTTTTTTTCAATATCAGGTAATACATTAAACCAAGAATAACATGAATATGCTGCTTGAGCAACTAACATGCCTAGACCATCAGAAATATAACGACTGCCTAATAATTTACATAAATATAAAAACGGAGTTAGCGTATTAGTGATAGAGTATGAAATATCATAACATTTTGTTTTAGAACATACTAAATTTTTAGGAAAAGAAGGAGAAATATTATATAAACTACATGAAGTCGCATTAATTATTAAATCAAAATTGTAATTATCCATATCATCAGAAAAAACAAAAATGTCACCTAGATGTTTAAATTTTTTTACTAATGTAGAAGCATAACGAACAGTTCTATTTAATACATACACAGAACACTGTTCTTTTAATAAATGATATACAATAGAATAAGCAGCACCTCCAGATCCTAATAATAATACTAAATAATTTTTTTTTATATAACGTAAACGCTTTAAATCATATATTAAACCAATACCATCGGTATTATCACCTAAAATATTATTATCTGATATTTTTTTTAGAACATTAATAGAACCAGAAATTTTTACTATTTCAGTATATCGGTTGGGAATATCAAAAGACATTCTCTTGAATGGAACAGTAATATTACATCCTAAACCATTGTTATTAAAAAAATCTATAACCGTAGAAAAAAAATTTGATTTTGTGCATAAAAAGGAGTTATAATTATAATTAATCTTTATTTCTTTAGAAAAATTACTGTGTATCATTGGAGATAAAGAGTGATTAACAGGATTACCGAATAAAGCAATAATTTTTTTTTTTTTAAAATTTTTTAAACACATATTTATTCCTCAAGAATTAAAAAAATAGCCTGATTTATTTAGTATAAATAAATCAATATATTAACTACACATAAAAAAAGTTTATGTCAATACATAATATTCTACAATTTCCTGATCATCGCTTACGAATAAAATCTAAACCTATAAAAAAAATAAATCAAAAAACAATCAATATCATAAATGATATGTTTGATACTATGTATGCTAACAACGGTCTTGGACTAGCAGCACCACAAATTAACATACCTAAACAAATTATCACTATTAGCTCTATTCCACCACATAAATCAGAATTAATTTTAATTAATCCTATAATTTTAAAAAAAAATAAAAAATATATATATACTCAAGAAGGTTGCTTATCAATTCCTAAAAAAACAGCTAAAATTAATAGATCTAGTTATATAAAAATACAAGCATTTAATCATGTTGGAAAATTATTTATACTAGAAGCTAGATCTTTACTATCTATTTGTATTCAACATGAAATAGACCATCTAACCGGAACATTATTTATAGATTATATACGTTAAAATATACTTTTCTATTAAATAAATTATTATCTTAATTCATATGTTAAAAAAAATATCAAGAATTATCTTTGCAGGTAGTAATAATTTTTCATTAGCACACTTACGCTCATTATTTTACTCTAAATACGTTATTAAAGCTGTACTAATTAAACCAGATAATCTTTTTTGCAAAAAAAAAGATCAACGGTTTTCTCCGATAAAAAAATTTGCTATACGGCATAATATTCCAGTATTACAAACAAATAACCTCCATGAAAAAAAATTTTTTATTAAAATATCAAAAATCCATGCCGATATTTTAATCGTATCATCATATGGATTAATAATACCATCTAATATTTTACAATTATTTTATTTTGGAGGTATAAATATACATGCTTCCTTATTGCCTAGATGGCAAGGAGCTGCTCCGATTCAGTGGGCAATACTATCAGGAGATAGTTACACAGGAGTCAGTGTAATAAAAATGAATTCTTCAATAGACTCTGGAAAAATAATTTATCAATTAACTTGTCCCATTGATCAATATGATAGCACAAAAACATTATCTACAAAATTAATACCAATCTCATTACAATGCATGTATCAAGCATTAAACATGCTAATATACCCACAAAAAAGAATCGAATATCTTAAAAAAAATATAATTCAAACTAATGCACCAAAAATAAAAAAAAAGGATGCAAAAATATCTTGGTCATTACCAGTAGTACACATAGATCGATTAATTAGAGCATTTAACCCGTGGCCTTGTTGTTATTTTTTAATTAATAATAATCATGTAAAAATTAAAAAATTTTCTATTACATCTTTTAAAAAGAAAAGATTCAAAAACGGAGAAATTATTAATATTAGCAAAAAAGGAATAAAAATTAACACAAAGTGCGGAGTTTTACGGATAGAGAAAATAAAAATACCAGGAAAAAAAACATTACATATAAAAGATATTTTGAATTCAAGCAAAAAATTATTTATTCAACATGAAATATTACCATAAATAAACATATACATCATATAATATTATTTAAAATATACAAAAAACAACGGCACAAACATGCCGTTTTTATTAAAATAAAATATAAAAATTCTGATTTTATCAAATAATTTTTATATATTTCGACCTACTAGTTCTACATAGGCCATAGTAGCATTGTCACCTTTCCTAAAACCACATTTTAATATACGTAGATATCCACCTGGACGAGAGTAAAAATATGGACCTAATTCATTAAATAATTTTTTAACAGTAAAAATATCACGAATACGAGAAAAAACTACTCGGCGATTAGCAATCGTATCATATTTAGACCGTGTAATAAGAGGTTCAATAAAACGTCGTAACTCCTTGGCTTTTGGTAAAGTTGTTTTAATATATTCATATTGAATTAAAGAACATGTCATATTTTTAAACATAGCTTTAATATGACTACGTGTTCTATTTAATAGTCTCCCTTTTTTTTTATGTCTCATAATTTATATATCCTTTTAACTCTATTCAAAAATTTTAAAATTATATCTTTATAAAAACTATGTTAACTAAAATATTTTATTTATCTATCAAACTATTTGGAGGCCAATTATTTAATTTCATTCCTAAAGATAAACCTTTAGAAGCTAGAATATCTTTAATTTCTGTTAATGATTTTTTACCTAAATTAGGCGTTTTTAATAATTCTACTTCAGTCTTTTGAACTAAATCACCAATATAATGAATGCTTTCGGCTTTTAAACAATTTGCAGAACGAACAGTCAATTCTAAGTCGTCTACAGGACGTAGCAGTCCTGGATCAAATTCGGGTTTTTCTTCTTTAACAACCGGCTCATGAATACCTCTTAAATCAACAAAGGATTCTAATTGCTCTGCCAAAATAGTAGCAGCTTTTCTAATAGCTTCTTCTGGATCAATTGTACCATTAGTTTCCATTTCTATTATTAACTTATCTAAATCAGTTCTTTGTTCTACTCTAGCTGCTTCAACATTATATATAATACGCTCTATAGGACTGTATGATACGTCTAGGAATAATTTTCCAATAACACGATTATCTTGTAAGAGATCTTTTTGAGATTTAGCAGTAATATATCCTCTACCGCGCATTACTTTGATTCGCATATCAATGAAGACATCTGGACAAGTAATATTACAAATAACATGTTTTGAGTTTATAATTTCTACAGAAGAATCATGACTAATGTCCGCAGCAATAACAGGTCCGATACCATATTTTTTTAAAGATATAACCACTTCATTTTTACCAAATAATTTTATTGATAAACCTTTTAAATTCAATAAAATATCTAGTATATCCTCTTTTATACCTTCTTTATGCATATATTCATGCAATATACCATTTATTTCGACTTCAGTAACAGCACAACCAGACATAGAGGATAATAAAATTCTTCTTAAAGCACTACCTAGTGTATGTCCGAAACCACGCTCTAATGGTTCTAATGTAATTTTAGCATGTTTTGCGCTGATTTGTTCAATATTAACTAGTCTAGGTTTTAAAAAATCTTCTACAAAGTCCTGCATACTACCTCTCTCCGATAATCATCATAATTATTACTTTGAATATAATTCGACTATCAAATGCTCATTAATATCAGAAGATAAATCATGACGCTCTATTGGACGTATAAACGTACCTTCCATCGTTTTATAATTAACATCTAACCAACTAGATTGTTCACGTTGTTTTATAAGTTCCATAGCAGCCTGAATTCTCAATTGTTTTTTAGAACGCTCACAAATAGAAATTTTATCTTGAACAGAAACTTGATAAGAAGGAATACTTACAGTGCTATTATTCACACAAACTGATTTGTGGTTAATTAACTGACGTGATTCCGCTCTAGTAGAAGCAAAACCCATACGATACACAATATTATCCAAACGATTTTCTAATAAAAATAACAAATTTTGACCTGTATTGCCTTTTAACTTAGAAGCTTTTTTATAATAGTTGTGAAACTGTCGCTCTAATATTCCATACAAACGTCTTATTTTTTGTTTTTCTCTTAATTGTGTTCCGTAACCTGATAAACGTAATTTTCTTAATCCATGTTGACCCGGAGAATGATCAATTTTACACTTAGATTCAATAGATCGTACGCCTGATTTTAAAAATAAATCTAATCCTTCTCGTCTACTTAATTTTAATTTAGGACCTAAATATTTTGCCATATCTCTTTTCTCTTATTTATATGTACATAAAATTATTAAACTCTACGTTTTTTAGAGGGTCGACATCCATTATGAGGAATAGGAGTAACATCTGTAATATTAGTAATTCGAAAACCTGAAGCATTTAAAGCTCGAATTGTAGATTCACGACCAGGACCAGGCCCTTTAACCATAATTTCTAAATTTTTTATTCCATAGTCTTTAACTCGATCAGCGCATTTTTCCGCTGCTACTTGGGCAGCAAAAGGAGTAGATTTTCTTGAACCACGAAAACCAGAACCTCCAGAAGTAGCCCATCCTAAAGTATTTCCTTGACGATCAGTAATAGTAACAATTGTATTATTAAACGATGCATGAATATGCGCAATACCATCCAAAACTTGTTTTTTTATATGTTTTTTAGGAATCTTTACTATTTTTTTTGACATAATCAATTATTTTCCCAAATTATCTACTTTTTATTAACTTTCTAGGACCTTTACACGTACGAGCATTTGTTTTTGTTCTTTGTCCACGTACTGGTAGGTGTTTACGATGACGTACTCCTCTATAACAACCAATATCCATTAATCTTTTTATATTAACAGTTCTTTCTCTACGCAAATCTCCTTCAATCACGAGAGTAGATATAAGTTTACGCAGTTTATCAATTTGTTGTTCACTTAATGTGTTAATTTTAATGTCATATCTAAGATTCACAGCATTACAAATTTTTTTAGACAATGATAAACCAATTCCATAAATTCCAGTTAAAGCTATTAATACATGCTTATGATCAGGAATATTAATTCCAGCAATTCTTGTCACAAAAGTATCCTCTCGATGTATAATAGATCGTGTATCTTATGCATAACTATAAAAAATAGCATTTACTAAATTATTAAAAATATTATTTTTACAAAAAAGAAATATATATAAATTCTACCCTTGTCTTTGCTTATGTTTAGGGTCATTCTTACACACAACGCGAATTACATTTTTTCGACGAATAATTTTACAACTACGACACAATTTTTTCACTGATGCACGAACTTTCATTGATACTCCAAAATAAACATTATACTGATATTATTTTAATTTTTTAAATATAAACTTGCTTTTTTTAATATTTTTTTATATCGAGTAGACATCATTAGTGTTTGTATTTGTATAATAAATTCCATAAGTACTACTACTACAATTAATAAAGAAGTACCTCCGAAATAAAAAGGAACTTTTAAACAATAATGCATAATATCTGGTATTAAACATATAAATACAGTATATATAGAACCAATTGTTGTTAACTTTAAAACAATTTTTTTAATGTATTGTTCAGTCTGTAATCCAGGTCTAATTCCAGGAATAAAAGCACCTGATTTTTTTAAATTAATAGCAGTATCTTTAGAATTAAACATTACACTAGTATAAAAAAAACAAAAAAATATTATTAATACAACATTTGTAAACACAAAAATACTATGATTAAATTTAAAAAAATCAAAAAATTTTATTAGAAATATTTTATCGTGAAAAACATGACGACAATATGTTACAATAATAGATGGAAAAAGAAGCAAACTAGATGAAAAAATAACGGGTACTACACCGGCCATATTAACTTTTAAAGGTAAATAGCTGTGATGTGATGAATGCATATTACTACCTTGATGACGACGAGCATAGCATACGATAATGTTACGTTGACTTTTTTCAAAAAATACTACTATAAAGATCACAAATAACATAACTAACAATATCAAAAAAAAATATAAATTATTAAAGTCATAAATATGCATTACAGAAAACGTTTTTTTTATAGAAACGGGTAAAGAAGATATTATTCCAAAAAAAATTATTAAAGAAATACCATTACCTATTCCTTTATCTGTAATAAATTCTCCTAACCACATCAAAAAAATAGTTCCTGTTATCATACTAATAATTGAAATTATATAAAAATAAAAATCTGTAAATACAAAAATATTTTTCATTCCAGGAATAAACGGTAGTCCAATCACGACACTAATTGATTGAATTACAGATAAAAATAATGTTAAATATTTAGTATATTGGTTAATTTTTTTTGTTCCTTCTTCTCCTTCTTTTTTTAAATTACGTAAATGCGAGCAAATCAATGTTAATAACTGCATTATAATAGAAGAAGAAATATATGGCATTACACCTAGTGTGAATATTGAAACACGATTTAAAGATCCTCCAGAAAACATATTAAACATTGTAAATAAAGAACTATTTTTATGAATAAAAAATTGTTCCACAACCTTCATATTAATACCAGGAATAGGTATAAAAGAACCAATACGAAATATCAAAATAGCGATAAATACCAAAAACATTCTTTTTTTTAAATTATATAATATAGACATAATATATTTTCTGTTAGTAGTAAAATTATTTAAATAAAAAACATTTAATTTGTAATCATTCCTCCAATTGATTCAATATATGACCGTACTCCTTTAGTAACAGATAATCCAGAAATTACTATTGGTTTTTCTATCATCCCCATCTTGATAATTTTGACATATCTAATATTTCTTTTAATTAAATTTGTTTTTTTTAAAACAGACATGTTTATTATCTTAAAATGAGAAATTCTATTCAATTCAAATAATCTGATTTCATCTATAAAAATTTTTTTTCTAGATGTAAAACCAAATTTAGGAATTCTTCTATATAAAGGTGTTTGTCCTCCTTCAAAACTTTTTCTAACCTTTCCTCCCGATCTAGATTTTTGACCTTTATGTCCTCTTCCACCCGTTTTTCCTAGACCCGAACCAATTCCTCTACATATACGTTTTCTTTTTTTTTTTATATATATAGAGTTCGACAATACATTTAGATACATAATTTTTCCTCGTTATTGACAGACACCATATAAGAAACTTTTTTAATCATACCACGAATAGATGGAGTATCTTCTCGTTGTACAGTATCACCAATATGACGTAAGCCTAATCCTTTAATTGTAGCTATGTGTTTAGGTAAACGACCAATTTTACTTTTTACTTGAGTAATAAAAATTTTTTTCATAAATAAAAATACACCATTTTATTTTAAATATTAATAGTAGATTTACTAAGTTTTTGCGCTATCATTTCTGGTGATCTAATTTTTTTTAAACCATCAATAGTAGCTCTAACTACATTAATAGGATTAGTAGATCCATATATTTTAGCTAAAATATTCTGAATTCCTACTACTTCTAATACAGACCTCATAGCACCACCAGCAATAATTCCAGTACCATCTGATGCAGGTTTCATAAATATCTTAGATCCTGTATGAGAACCATATACTGAATGTTGTATAGTATTTCGATGTAATGGAATCATAATCATATTTTTTCTCGCTCTTTCCATAGATTTTTGAATAGCTGAAGGAACTTCACGAGCTTTTCCATAACCAAAACCTACCTTTCCTTTACCATTACCCACTACTGTCAACGCGGTAAATGAAAAAATTCTTCCTCCCTTCACTGTTTTAGATACACGATTTACTATAATTAATTTTTCCTGTAAATCTAAAGATAATTTTTTATCAAAATTCATATATGTCATCCTTTTCTATTTAAAAAACCAAACCGGATATACGAGCAGATTCCGCTAATTCTTTAACTCGACCATGATATTTAAAACCAGAACGATCAAAAAAAACAATTTTTATTCCTTTTTGTAATGCTCGTTCAGCAATTAATTGTCCAATTATTTTAGCAGAATGTTTATTACCAGTATAGGTATGGTTAATGTTTAGTTTTTTAAACTCTACAGTAGAAGCACACGTAGAAACGATAGATTTTTTAGAAACTATAATTTGTGCATATATATGTTTAGACGTGCGATGTACTACTAAACGAAATAGTTGATTAGAATATTTATTTTTACGTATTTTAGTGCATCGACGAATTCGTGAATATTTTTTATTAATTTTTCCTTTCATGCTACTTTTTTTTAGCCTCCTTAATACGTATAATTTCATGCAAATAACGAATACCTTTTCCTTTATAAGGTTCAGGAACACGATACAATCGTATATTTGCTGCTACTTGTCCAACTAACTGTTTATCTATACTCTTTAAAACAATCTCATTTTGAGAAATGATTGAAACTGTTACTATTTGTGGAATTTTATAAATTACTGGATGCGAAAAACCTAAATATAATTTTAAAATATTTTCATTTTCTAGTATAACACGATACCCAACACCAAATAAATTTAATTGTTTTATAAAACCTTCCGTAACACCTAAAATCATAGAATGAACTAAAGAACGACAAGTACCAGCTTGCATCCAACCATATGATTTAGATAAATGATTATGTGAAAAAAACAAAGAACCATCTTTTTTAAGAATTTTTACACATACATGTATTATGCGCGTCAATGAACCTAAAGGTCCATTTACTGTAATTTTATAGTTAGATAAATCAACGGCTACATTATTTGGAATAATAATAGATGATTTTGCAACACGAGACATTTTTATATTCCTCTATTTAAAAATATTGATAAATTTAACTTACATAACATATAATTTCTCCACCTAATCCTTTTTTTCGTGCAATTTTATTAGTCATCATTCCTCTAGAAGTAGAAAGAACAGCGATACCTAAATTATTCATTACAACAGGTATTTTGTGTTTCGTACAGTACCGACGTAGACTTGGACGGCTAACTCTAGAAATATGTTCAATAACTGATTTTCCATTATAATATTTTAAAAAAATCTTTAATTGAGAAATATGAATATTCTGTATTTTATAATTACAAATATATCCTTCATACTTCAAAACTTTAACGATATTTTCTTTAATTTTAGAAAAAGGAACAGTTACAAAAATTTTATTAGAACGTTGACCATTACGAATAGATGTCAACATATCTGATATGGGATCTTGCATACTCATAAAATACACCTTATATCATACAATTAAGTTAATTTATAATATCTAAAAGTTACCAACTTGCTTTTGTTAAACCTGGTATTTCTCCTCGCATAGCAGATTCACGTAATTTCATACGACTCAATCCAAACTTACGAAGAAAAGCATGTGGACGTCCAGTTTGTCGACAACGATTACGTTGTCGTGATGGACTAGAATCTCTAGGAAGAGTTTGTAGTTTAAGCATAGCATTCCAACGATCTTTATCTAATGATAATTTTGATTTTATGATTTTTTTTAATTGAACACGCGCTGAATAATATTTAATTGCTAATTTAACTCTTTTAATTTCTCTAAATTTCATAGATTGTTTTGCCATTATATTTACCATTATAATTTTATTTTTGAAAAGGAAAATTAAATGCAGAAAGTAAACGCTCACATTCCTGATCAGAATTAGCGTTTGTGGTAATTGTAATATCCATACCTCTAATAGAATCAATTTTCTCATAATTAATTTCAGGAAAAATAATTTGTTCACGAATTCCTAAACTATAATTACCCGTACCATCAAACGATTTGCGTGATAAACCTCTGAAATCACGTATACGAGGTATTGCGATAGTGATTAATTTATCAAAAAAATCCCATTTTCTTGTTCCTCTTAAAGTAACTTTACATCCTATTGGATAACCTTTACGAATTTTGAAAGTTGCAATAGATTTTTTAGCAACAGTTATAACTGGTTTTTGACCAGAAATTCTCATTAAATCATTCACAGCATGTTCTAGTACTTTTTTATCTGTTATAGATTTTCCTATACCCATATTTAAAGTAATTTTTTTAATTTGAGGAACAGCCATAACAGTAGAATAATTTAATTCCTTCATTAATGTAGGAATCACATAATTCACATAATGAAGATGTAGTCTTTTCATACTTTAATTTCCTTATTTTATTTCAATAATTCTTTAGTAGATTTATATCTACGCATTTTTTTGCCATTAATCCAACAAAATTCTATTTTATCCACTTTATTAGTTTCTTTGTTAAAAATAGAAACATTAGAAATATGAATAGGCAACTCTTTTGAAATAATTCCAGCTACTTGTTGTTTTTCTGGAATTGCTTTTTGATGTTTTTTAACTAAATGAACACCTTGAACAATAACTGTTCTATTGCTATAACATATCTTTTGTACCACGCCTATTTTACCTTTATCTCTTCCTGTTAATACTATTACTACATCATGAAAACGTATTTTTGCAGCCATTATTTAGTGTCCTTATCATAATACTTCTGGAGCTAAAGAAATAATTTTCATAAAAGATTCTGTTCTTAATTCTCTTGTTACAGGACCAAATATCCGAGTCCCAATAGGCTGCCCGGTTGTATCATTTAAAATAACACATGCGTTATTATCAAAACAAATCATTGATCCGTCTGATCTACGAATTCCTTTTTTAGTACGAACAATAACTGCTTTCATAACGTCACCTTTTTTAACCTTACTACGAGGAATTGCCTCTTTAATTGCTACTTTAATTATATCACCAATTCTAGCATATCGTCGACGAGAACCTCCTAATACTTTTATGCACATAACTAACCGAGCACCAGAATTATCAGCTACATATAAAATGGTTTGTACTTGAATCATATATAATCCTATATTTTTCGTGTAAAATATAAAGTTTTAACAATATAAATATTAAAATAATATAACAGAAGACATGAAACTATCTATTCATAATTCTCATGCCTCCGTGTATAAAAATAAAAAATTTTAAATAAAAGATTTTTCTAAAACGCGCAAAAGAGCCCAGGATTTAGTCTTAGAAATTGGTCGGCATTCATAAATTTCAACTATATCACCAATTTTGCAAGAATCTTGTGGATCATGTACACATAATTTTGTTCTTTTTTTTATAAATTTTCCATAAATAACATGTTTTATTTTACGATCTATATTTACAATTACAGATTTTTGCATTTTATTACTAACAACACAACCTTTCAAAATATTTTTTTTATCGCTCATGATGTATTATTTATCCGATCTACTAAAACAGTTTTAATACGCGCAATTTCTTTTCTAATTTTTTTTATTATATGCGTTTTTTTTAGTTTTCCAGATGCTAATTGTAAACGCATATTTAATTGTTCCTTCAATAACTCTAATAATTTTTTTTTTAAATCTTGTTTACTAGTATCGTATTGTGTAATATTATGCATAATTAGAATACCGTTTTAGAAACAAAAATAGTTTTAATAGGTAATTTAGATGAGGCTAACTTAAATACAGAACGTGATTCTTGTTCAGAAATACCTTTAATTTCATATAGTATTTTTCCAGGTTGAACTAAAGCAACCCAGTATTCTACATTTCCTTTACCTTTACCCATACGTACTTCTAAAGGTTTTTGTGTAATAGGTTTATCAGGAAAAACACGAATCCACATTTTTCCTTGACGTTTAACTGATCTAGTAATTGTCTTACGAGCTGATTCAATTTGTCTGGCTGTCAGTCTACCTCTGTTAATAGCTTTTAAACCATATGTTCCAAAACTTATTTTATTATCAACCGAAAGACCTCTATTTTTTCCTTTATGCATTTTACGAAACTTAGTACGTTTTGGTTGTAACATACACACATCCCCGTAATTTTATCTACGATATTTTCGAGAAAATTTTTTCATGAAACCAAATTTTTTTTTATCTTGCAATTTATCTAAAACCATTCCACCTAATATTTCACCCTTAAAAATCCATACTTTCACACCTATAACTCCATATGTAGTATGTGCTTCTGATGCACTATATTCAATATTCGCCCTTAAAGTATGCAAAGGAACCCTACCCTCCCTGTACCATTCTCTTCGCGCAATTTCTACTCCACCTAAACGTCCGCTTACTTCAACTTTTATACCTTTTGCGCCTTGACGTATAGCATTTTGTACAGAACGTTTCATAGCTCTACGAAACATTATTCTTCTCTCTAGTTGAGATGCAATGTTATCAGCTACTAATTTAGCATCTAGTTCTGGTTTTCGAATTTCAGAAATATTAATTTGGGCTGGAACCGATGTTAACTTAGAAATTTGAATTCTTAATTTTTCAACATCTTCACCTTTTTTACCAATCACAATACCAGGTCTAGCTGTATAAATAGTTAATTTAATGCTTTTCGATAAACGTTCAATAATTATTTTCGAAACAGATGCAGTAATCAACTTTTTCATTATAAATCTACGCACTTGAAAATCACTATCTATATAATTTGAAAATTCTTTTTTACTGGCAAACCAAATAGAATTCCATGATTTAATAATACCTAATCGCATACCATTAGGATGTACTTTTTGACCCATTATAATCCTCCTCCATGACTTTTTATATCAGATAAAATAATTGTTACATGACTAGTTCTTTTTAAAATTCTATCTGCTCTACCTTTTGCTCTAGGCATCATACGTTTCATACTACTGCCACTATTAACAAAAATTTGTGAAATAGTTAATATTTTTAAATCAATATTATAATTATGTTCAGCATTAGCTAAAGCTGAATGCAGTAATTTTTTTATTAACAATGCTGATTTTTTATTTACGCTAGATAAAATTCGTAACGCCAACAATGCTTTTTTACCACGAATAACATTAGCTATTAAACGAATTTTTTGAGCAGAAGAACGAATTTGATTATATTTCGCTAATATGTTCATTTTTTTTTCTTTATTATTTATTTTAAGGTTTTTTTAATTTTTTTGTCTGCAATATGTCCTCTATAAGTTCTAGTCATAGAAAATTCTCCTAACTTATGACCAACCATTTCTTCCGTAATAAATACTGGAATATGCTGACGACCATTATGAACAGATATAGTTAAACCAATCATATTAGGAAAAATAGTAGAACGTCTAGACCAGGTACGAACTGGTTTTTTTTTTTTTTCTTTTAAAGACTTCTGAATTTTTTTTAATAAATGACCATCAATAAAAGGACCTTTCCGGAGAGAACGAGGCATATACAATTATCCTATAGTTATTTTTTTCTATGGCGTATAATAAATGATTCAGTTCGTTTATTTTTACGAGTTTTTTTACCTTTCGTATTTACACCCCATGGACTAACCGGGTGTTTACCGAAATTCCTTCCTTCACCACCACCATGTGGATGATCAATAGGATTCATAGCTGTACCGCGTACTGTAGGTCGAACACCTCGACGACGAGTAGCTCCAGCTTTACCTAACATACGTAACATATGTTCTGAATTACCTACTTCACCTATTGTAGCTCGACATTCTATATGTATTTTCCTTAATTCTCCTGAACGTAATCGAACAACAGCATACGTATCGTCTTTAGAAATTAATTGCGCATAACTACCAGCAGATCTTGCTATTTGCCCTCCTTTACCTATTTTTACTTCAATATTATGCATTACCGTTCCTATAGGAATATTTTTAATAGGTAAAGAGTTTCCAGTTTTAATTGATACTGAAGAACCTGATTCAATTACATCACCTATTTGAATACCTTTAGGTTCTAAAATATAATATCTACTACCATCTTTATATAATATAAGTGCAATATTAGACGATCGGTTTGGATCATATTCAATCCTTTGAACAACTGCTTTAATATTATCTTTGCATCGTTTGAAATCAATACAACGATACAATCTTTTATGTCCTCCACCTATATGTCTAGTAGTAATACGACCGTAATTATTTCTTCCTCCAGTTTTAACTTTAGTCTGTAAAAGAGGTGCGTACGGTTTTCCCTTATACAAACCAGGATTATTTACTTTAATTACATGACGCCTACCAGGAGATGTTGGCTTACATTTTATAATTGTCACATAAACTCCTTATCATATTCATTTAGAATGTCCTAAAAATTCTAAGTTTTGACCGGATTGTAAAATTACATAAGCTTTCTTCCAATCCATGCGCTTACATATTTTATTTTTTTGACGTTTTGTCTTTCCTTTAATAATTAAGGTATTTATTTTATATACTCGAACCTGAAAAATTTTTTCAATAGCTAATTTAATTTCTAATTTAGTAACATTTTTTTTTACTTTAACTACTACAGTATTATGTTGTTGCATAGAATTGGATGTTTTTTCAGAAACATGCGGAGATAATAGTACTTTTAATAATTTTTCTGTAAGTATCATTGAAACATATCCTCAATTTTTTTAATCGCTGATACTGTAATTAATACGGTATCATATGATATCAAACTAACAGGATTAATGGCGTTAACACTTAAAACACATACATAATACAAGTTTCTAGCAGCATAAGACAAATTTTGATTAATCGGATCCGCAATAATCAAAACACGTTTGAAATTCATAGATTGTAATTTTTTAAACAAAATTTTTGTTTTAGGAGATTCTAAAAAAAAATCCGCAAATAAAAATAAACGATTTTGTCTAATCAATTCTGAAAAAATACTTTTCAAAGCACCTTGATACATTTTTTTATTTATTTTCAAAATATACTTTTTAGGTTTAGCCGCAAAAGTTACACCACCTGATCTCCAAATAGGACTTCTTAAAGATCCTGCTCGTGCTTTACCTGTACCTTTCTGTCTCCATGGTTTTTTACCTGAACCAGATACTTCTGAACGACTTTTTTGAGCTTTACTTCCTTGTCTTTTACGAGCTAAATAGGTAACTACGATTTGATGAACGAGAGGCTCATTAAACGATACATTAAAAATCTTCTCAGATAATACATGTATTTTATTAGTATCCTGTAATATCAATTCCATACTCCACACTCCTTTATTTTTCCTTAACAGAAGGTTTTAAAACTACATCGCTTCCAATATAACCAGGAATAGATCCTTTAATTAACATTATTTTTTTAATATCATCTATTTTAATAATGCTTAAATTTTGAATGGTAATACATGTATTACCTAAATGACCAGACATTTTTTTACCCTTAAAAACACGTCCGGGAGTTTGATTTTGACCAATCGAACCTGGAACACGATGAGATAAAGAATTTCCGTGAGTAGCATCTTGCATTCTAAAATTCCAGCGCTTAACTGTACCAGAAAATCCTTTTCCTTTTGAAACACCAGTTACATCTACTTGTTTCACGTTACTAAACGAATTAATAGTTATTCTTTGACCACATTTAAATTGCAATGCTTTTTTACATCTAAATTCCCATAAACCTCTACCTACAAAGGCTTTGTGTTTTAAAAAATGACCTTTTTCTGGTTTTAAAATATTATTTTTTTTTTTTATTCCTGTAGTTACTTGAACAGATTCATAATTATCTGTTTTTAACGATTTAATCTGTACTACAAAGTTATCTAGAACTTCTATCAAAGTTACTGGTATAGATAAACTGTCCTCTGTAAAAATACGCGTAATTCCTAATTTTTTTCCTACTAAACCTATCATTTCTGATTTACCTTTATTAATTGATAAATAAAATTGTATACTAAATTACTTTTAACCTAAACTAATTTGTACATCTACACCGGCAGCAAGATCTAGTCGCATTAAAGCATCTACAGTTTTTTCAGTTGGCTGAACAATATCAATTAATCGCTTATGAGTTCTAATTTCATATTGATCACGAGCATCTTTATTAACATGTGGAGATATTAAAATAGTAAACCGTTCCTTTTTTGTAGGTAAAGGAATAGGGCCTAAAACTTTAGCACCAGTACGTTTTGCTGTATCTACAATTTCTATAGTAGATTGATCAATTAAACGATAATCAAAAGCCTTTAAACGAATACGAATTCTTTGATTCTGCATAAATACAGCACTCCTTTATTTAAATAAAAATTATCCCTATAAACTTCTCTTAAAAAAAATCAACATATTTATAAGTATGAATAATTCATTATAAAAAACGGGTTTAAAATTTTTACACACAACACAAAATATTAATTTTTAAAAGTAATTAAAATTAAATTTCTATTTATATTTTTGATATGTCAAGAAAAGAGATAAAGCTCTATTCTTGACAAAACACAAAAACATTGATATATAATAAAATTTATATTAATATTATGCAATAACTTTTATAACTACACCTGCTCCAACCGTTCTACCTCCTTCTCGAATTGCAAAGCGTAATCCTTCAGACATAGCAATAGGATGTATTAAAGTTACTGTCATTTTTATGTTGTCACCAGGCATAACCATTTCTACATTCTCTGGTAATTCAATTGATCCTGTAACATCCGTAGTACGAAAATAAAATTGAGGACGATATCCTTTAAAAAAAGGAGTATGTCTTCCTCCTTCTTCTTTAGATAATACATATACTTCAGATTCAAATTTTAAATGAGGATGAATAGTACCAGGTTTAGCTAGAACTTGTCCGCGCTCAATATCATCACGTTTAGTTCCTCTTAATAAAATGCCAACATTTTCTCCAGCACGACCTTCATCCAACAATTTACGAAACATTTCTACCCCTGTGCATATTGTTTTAACTGTCGGTTTAATTCCTACAATTTCAATTTCTTCACCAACCTTTACAATACCTCGCTCAATACGCCCAGTTACTACTGTGCCTCTACCCGAAATAGAAAATACATCTTCTATTGGTAATAGAAAAGGAGCATCAATTGCTCTTGTTGGTATAGGAATATATTTATCTAAATGATTAGACAATTCAATAATTTTGTCTTCCCAAATTTTATCACCTTCTAAAGCTTTTAAAGCAGATCCTCTAACAATTGGAATATCATCTCCTGGAAAATCATATTGTGTCAATAAATCACGTACTTCCATCTCTACTAATTCTAATAATTCTTCATCATCTACCATATCACATTTATTTAAAAAAACGATAATATGCGGAACACCAACTTGTCTACCTAATAGGATGTGCTCACGAGTTTGCGGCATAGGACCATCGGTAGCAGCTACTACTAGAATCGCTCCATCCATTTGAGCAGCTCCAGTAATCATATTCTTTATATAATCTGCATGTCCAGGACAATCAACATGAGCATAATGACGAAGTTCTGTATCATATTCAACATGCGAAGTATTAATAGTAATTCCTCTAGCTTTCTCTTCTGGAGCATTGTCAATTTGTTCAAAAGCACAAGCTTTACCACCAAATCGTTTAGATAAAACAGTCGTAATAGCTGCTGTTAAAGTAGTTTTTCCATGATCCACATGTCCAATAGTTCCCACATTAATATGTGGTTTAGAACGATTAAATTTTTCTTTTGACATCATTTATTCCTGTAGTTATTTAACTCATTTTTTAAAAACAATTACTCAAATTATTACATATTTTATAAAAAATAAGATTATCGATTAGAGATAATATCTGTACAAATTGTTTTTGGTGCTTCAGTATACTTTATAAATTCCATAGAATACGATGCTCTACCTTGTGTTTGAGAGCGTAAATCAGTTGCATATCCAAACATTTCAGACAAAGGAATGTGTGCTTTAATGTTTTTTCCACCTAAAGAATCATCTGTCATTCCTTCAATAATCCCTCTACGTCGATTAATATCTCCAATTACATCTCCCATGTATTCTCCAGGAGTTTCCACCTCTACTTGCATAATTGGTTCCAACAAAATTGGTTGTGCTTGTTTAAAAGCTGCCTTAAATGCATAAGAAGCAGCTAGCTTAAAAGCTAATTCAGAAGAATCTACATCATGATAAGAACCATCGTGTAAACGAATACCGATACCAACTACAGGATATCCTGCCAGTGGACCAGATTTTAATTGTTCTTGTATACCTTTATCAATAGAAGAAATATACTCTCCAGGAATTACTCCACCTTTAATATCATTAATAAATGAATATCCAGAACTATTAGTTTTTAAAGGAAAAATATCAATTATAACATGTCCATACTGACCACGACCACCGGACTGTTTTATATGTTTACCTTCTACACCTACTACTTTAGTTAAAATAGTTTCACGATAAGCAACTTGTGGTTTTCCAATATTTGCATCTACATTAAACTCACGCTTCATGCGATCAATTATAATCTCTAAGTGTAGTTCTCCCATACCTGCAACAATAGTTTGATTAGATTCATGATCTGTCCATACTCTAAAAGAAGGATCTTCTCTAGCCAGTCTATTTAAAGCAAGTCCCATTTTTTCTTGATCAGCTTTAGTTTTTGGTTCTACAGCAATCGATATAACTGGTTCTGGAAAATCCATCTTTTCTAATATAACTGGATTCTTTACATCACACAATGTATCTCCTGTAGTAACATTTTTTAAACCAATAGCTGCAGCAATATCACCTGAATATACTACTTTAATTTCTTCACGTTTGTTTGCATGCATTTGTACAATTCGACCAAATCTTTCAGTATGATTTTTTACAGAGTTTAAAACTACATCTCCTGATCGAACGATACCAGAATAAACACGAAAAAAAGTTAAATTTCCTACAAAAGAATCAGAAGCAATTTTAAAAGCAAGAGCAGAAAAAGGCTGTTTATCATTTAATTTACAGTTAGAAACAGAAACATCTTGGTCACGTATAAAATTTTTCATATCATGAAGATCAGCTGGTGATGGTAAATATTCAATAATTGCATCTAATAAAGCCTGTACACCTTTATTTTTAAATGCTGAACCACATGTTATTAAAGTAATTTCATTATTTAAAGCTCTCTTTCTTAATCCTAATTTAATATCATCTTCACTTAATTCTTCAGTTTGTAAATATTTTTCCATTAATTGATCATTTGCTTCAGCAGCAATTTCAACTAAATTCATGTGCCATTTTTTTGAAATAGATAATAATTCTTCCGGAATATCATAATATTTAAAAGTTACACCTTGATCTTTTTCAAGCCACTTAATAGCTTTCATTTTTATTAAATCAACTACGCCTTTAAAAGTTTCTTCTGAACCAATAGCTAATTGAATAGGTACCGCTACAGTATGTAGTCGAGTATGAATTTGATCTACTACTTTAAAAAAATCAGCACCTACTCGATCCATTTTATTTATAAAAGCAATACGAGGAACTTTATATTTATTCGCCTGTCTCCATACAGTTTCTGATTGTGGTTGTACTCCTCCTACAGCACAATAAATCATTACTACTCCATCTAATATTCTCATAGATCGTTCTACTTCAATTGTAAAGTCAACATGACCAGGAGTATCAATAATATTAATCCTGTGCGATAAAAATTGTTTAGCCATACCTGACCAAAAAGTGGTAGTTGCAGCAGAAGTAATAGTAATACCGCGTTCTTGTTCTTGAGCCATCCAATCCATTGTAGCTGCACCATCATGCACTTCGCCAATTTTATGATTAATTCCAGTATAAAACAATATACGTTCCGTTGTAGTGGTTTTACCTGCATCAATATGTGCACTAATACCAATATTCCGATACTGAGCAATCGGTGTTGTACGAGCCATAAAAATCCTCTTGCAAATCTGTTTTTTATAAAAATAAAAAATATATCGTTAAATAATGTAATTTTCAAAAAATATACACTTACCAGCGATAATGAGCAAAAGCTTTATTCGCATCTGCCATCTTATGAACTTCTTCACGTTTTCGAACCGCTGAACCTTTATTTCCTATAGCATCTAATAATTCATTAGTCAATCGAATTGACATAGATTTGTCTGTACGCTTACGAGCTGCAGCTACAATCCATCGCATAGCTAAAGCATTTTTTCTGGTTGGACGAACTTCAACTGGAACTTGATACGTCGATCCTCCTACACGACGAGATTTTACTTCTACTGATGGTTTAACATTATCTAAAGCTAAAATAAAAATATCTAATTCTTCTTTTTTTATTTTTTGAGAAACAGCTGATAAAGCTGAATAAACGATATTTTCAGCAATAGATTTTTTACCGTCAACCATTAATATATTAATAAATTTAGCTAACAAATCTGAAGAAAATTTTGGATCAGGTAAAATTTTACGCTGCCCTATTATACGACGACGAGGCATATTAACACTCCTTAATAATATTTTATACTTTTAACTTCTTAACACCGTATTTAGATCGACTTTTTTTTCTATCTTTAACACCAGAACAATCCAAGGAACCTCTAACTACATGATAACGAACACCGGGTAAATCTTTCACCCGACCACCTCGAATTAAAATCACTGAATGTTCTTGTAAATTATGTCCTTCACCCCCAATATATGCTGTAACTTCATAACCATTTGTTAATTTAACACGACATACTTTTCTTAATGCAGAATTCGGTTTTTTGGGAGTGGTTGTATATACTCGTGTACAGACACCTCTTCGTTGAGGACATCCGGATAAAGCAGGAACATTTGTTTTGATTATTTTTCGGATCCTAGGAGTACGGACCAGTTGATTAATTGTAGACATACATTCTCCAAAATACTTTATTTTAAAAATTCACTAAAAAAACCTCTAACTATATCTAAAATTAGATAAATATTACGATATTCTACTTATATAAAATAATTTATTACAATACTTACCAAGTCATATTAGAGGTATGACCATACGTTAAAAAAACAAAACTTTCATAATTTAATAAAATTAAATTATTTTTTTTATTTTTTTGTAATAATCCTCTAGCAAATAAATCATTTTCCAAGAAATAAATTAAATTAAAATTTTTATATATTTTTTTTAAATAAGAATCATTAATCACACTTAGTATTACACCATCCTGAATACATATTAAATCATCAAATTTAGAGCTAAAAGACAACAAAGAAGGTATAGATATTCGATATGGAGAATTTAATAAAATATGTAACATATTATTTGACAATCACCATTTTACAATAAAATCAAATTGATTGATTTGACTTTTAATACAAGATTTATTTAAAAATTCTACTGGTAATAAAAAGTCATCATAATCTTTAAAACCGCGTTGATAAGCTGATCTTTTACAAAAAAAAAAGTTTTTTATTCCATATAAAAGCAAAACCTTAAATGAAAGAGAATAATTATGTAGTTTAACTAATTCTGGTTTTTGATGTAATGTTAATTGAAATACACCATCATCAATAAAAAAAAGAGCAATTTTCTTGCAACTAAATGAGCAAGAAATAACAAAATCAAGCCCTTCTCTACTGAGATTATCTCCATATGGAGCACTAGAAAAAACAAAAGCTATTGATTTCATAAAAAATAAATATATTTCTAAAATTAAAATTGCACAATACGATCACAGGTATGTATAGAAAAAGATAATTCCATCAATGTTACACATTTAAAAAAAGAAGAAAAAATTTTTTGATAATTTTTGATCTTTTTGGTAGATTCATTTGACAAAATTCCTCTCCTGCAAGCAGAGCTGGGACAAATACATAGCTGAATATTGTAAGTTTTTTTCAAACTAATCCATCCATTTAAAACATTAAATTCATTACTTGGAAGATTAATCATACTATTAGAATTATATACTCCAGAAGCATAAAAAAAAATTTTGCTAACACTAAAATTTAGTTCAAGAACAGATTTTGAAAATAAAAAAGCACTTATAGAATTTTGAGTATCATAAGGAGGACCAGTAACAATTACTATGTAATTCATATTATGACCATATTAATAAACTTGTTCTTATTTATAATTAATGTAATTTACATTTTTGATACAAAAAAAATACCAAAAATAACAATAAGTTTTAATATTTAACAACAAAAATCATTATTTTAACATTTAATACAATAATTGATATTATTTCAGTTACTAAGCATATAAAAGTAATAATGTATTATACGTGAAAAAATAATTAAATATTATAATTATTTTATATAAGATAAAATTTCTTAATTCATAAATTTAAAACGCGAAAAACATTATATAATTTTTTTGAACTGTATTTTAAAGCATTTTTTTTACCATGTATTAAAATGTCAATCAAATAATCTTCATCTTTTCTGAATTTATAGTATAAAGCTTGTATTTCAGAAATAAAGTTACATACAATATCTGATAGTTTTTTTTTAAAACTAGAATATTGACAATTTTTAAATTCATTTTCTAATATTGAAATTTTTTTACTTGTAATACAAGAAAAAATAGACAATAAATTAGATACTCCTGGTTTATTAAAAATATCGTAACGAATACAATCAGAAGAATAGTCAGAATCCGTTAATGCACGTTGCAATTTCAAACGTATAGAATCAATATTCTCAAGTAAAAATATCGTGTTATTAACATTATTATCCGATTTTGACATTTTTTTTTCTGGATTCTGTAAAGCCATTATTTTATTACCTATGGGTAACATTAAAATATCTGGAATAACAAAAATATTTCCATATATAGCATTAAAACGACGAGCAATTTTTTGAACTAATTCTAAATGTTGTTTTTGATCTAAACCTACTAAAACACAATTTGTATGATATAATAAAATATCAGCAGCCATTAAAACAGGGTAACAAAACAAAGATAAATCAATAGTCGTATTTTTCAGCAAAAATCTTTGTTTAAATTGAGTCATACGGGATAACTCACCAAAATAAACAAAATTACTCAAAATCCAGTATAATTGGCTATGCGTATGTACATATGATTGCACAAAAATCGTACTACTATCAGGATCAACACCACATGATAAAAACAATGCCACCATATCTAGTATGTTAGTAGAAAAATTATTTTTTGTGCTATTTTCATTCCTATTTCTGGAGTAAGCGGTTAAAGCATGTAAATCAGCAATACAAAAGAAACATTTATATTTTTTTTGTATATATTCCCAGTGACACATAGTTCCACAGTAATTACCCAAGGTAGGCCAACCTGTAGGTTGAATTCCTGTAAACATAATATCTTTTTTTTTAGTATCTAACATATAAAAAAAACCTTAAAAATTTTTAAAAATAAATAATATTTATTGACTACGTACGCTAAAAATTAATTATCTATAATAATACCTGTTAATTTTCTTATTGTTTTTAAATAATCATCTGAATGAAAAATAGCAGAACCAACAACTACATAATCAGCACCTGATCGTATTACACTTACAACATTAGATAAGCTAATCCCTCCATCTACCGATAATAAAATATTTTTTTGACTTTTATCAATCAAAGATCGTACTTGTTGAATTTTTTTTAAAACATACGTCAAAAATTTTTGACCACCAAAACCGGGATTTACAGCCATTACTAAAATTAAATCTAATTCATCAATCACATAATCTAAAAAATGCAATGAAGTAGATGGATTTAAAGCTAAACCAACACCACAATCTATTTTTTTGATTAGTTGTATAGTTCTATCTAAATGATTAGTAGATTCGGGATGAATCGTAATAAACTGTACGTTTAAATTTGCAAATGAAGAAATCAACGAGTCAACCGGAGAAGCCATTAAATGAACATCAAAAAATACTTTCATTCCGCTATTTTTTATTGATTTTAATATCATAGATCCCATTGTGAGATTAGAAACATAATGATTATCCATAACATCAAAATGAATTAAATTACATCCTGCTTTAAGAACTTCCTGTATTTCTTTTCCTAATCGACAAAAATTTGCAGACAAAATAGATGGAACCACTACAACACGTTTCATGAATTTCCTTAATCATTACTATTCTTATATTTAAATAAACAATTCTATTTTATAAATAAAAAATAAAATTTATTTATATCAATTAAAATAAAAGTTTTATATTATATAAACAATACTAATTATTAAAATTAATGCTTATCTTCTTGAAATTTTTTTATAAATCGTAATATACTAGTGTTTTCAATAGAAGAAAACAATTGTACTTTTCCAATAGAAACAGGAAGAATTAATCGTATCTTTCCAGATAATACTTTTTTATCTCGTAACATAAATTCAAGATAATCCTGTGGCAACATACCTTTGGGACCTTTAATTGGTAAACCTATTCTATAAAAAATAGTTTTTATTCTAGAGAAATAATCTTTATGTAACATATTTAATTGAACAGATAAATATGCTGAAATTACAATACCTACAGAAACTGCTTCTCCATGTAACCATTTACCATATCCAATATACGCTTCAATAGCGTGTGCAAAACTATGTCCTAAATTTAAAAACAATCGTAAATTACTTTCTTTTTCATCAGCTTCAATAACCAAAGCTTTTAATTCACAACATTTTTTTATACAATATAATAAAGTGTCTTTTTGTAATTGTAATATTTTAAAACAATTTTTTTCTAGCCATATGAAAAATTCATGGTCAAAAATAATAGCGTATTTAATAATCTCTGCCATTCCAGAAATTATATGTTCTCTTGGTAGAGTTGATAAAAACTCAATATCAATCAGCACTCCTTTAGGTTGCCAAAAAGAACCAATCATATTCTTACCTAATATATGATTAACTCCTGTTTTTCCTCCAATAGAAGCATCTACTTGAGCCAATAAAGTAGTCGGTACTTGAAAAAAATTAACTCCCCTTTGATAAATAGAAGCAACAAAACCAGTAATATCTCCTACTACCCCTCCTCCTATTGCAATTAATATTACATCTCTTCCATATAATTTTTTTAGTAAAAAAGATATAATATTTTCAACTTCTTTTAAATTTTTATAACACTCACCATCTGGAATACTAAAAATAGGTATATTTTTTATATTTTTATTAATACTATAATATTTATTTTTTAAAATTACATTTTTAATAGTATTATTTGTAATAATAACACTATTTGTATTATTCAAAAAAATAGTCGATATAAAAAAATTTTTTAATATATTGAAACCAATGCTGATATCATAACTACTATTCATTAAATTAACATGCACTTTATCTACCATACTTACCAACCTATATTACACTTAAAAAAAAATAAAATTTAATTGATTTTGTTAAAACCATAAAAAAATCGCATGATATTCGAAGCTATACATGGAATATCATTATTAACTGTATCAACAATAAAATCAGACATCTTTTTATATATTGGATTACGAATAACTGATAATGATCGTAATATATTCTCATTATTATTACTGTTTAAAGATAGCAAAGGTCTTTTTTTATCCATATTAGTTCGTATTAATTGTTCTTTTATTGAAGTGCGTAAATATATAACAACACCTCTAGATTGTAATAAATCCCTAGATTTTAATGAAAGTATTGATCCACCTCCTGTAGATAGTATTATACCGGTTTTATTCGTTAACTCATTAATAATTTTTTCTTCTCGTATACGAAATTCAGATTCTCCTTCTACTTCAAACACCCAATCTATATCTACACCAGTTCTTTTTTCAATTTCAAAATCAGAATCATAAAAAAACATGTCTAGAGCTTGGGATAAATAGCGACCTACAGTACTTTTTCCAGCTCCCATAGGCCCAATCAAAAAAATATTTTTTTTTTTATCGCTATTCATGGTAGTTCCCTTCAATAATAAATGTTATTCAAAACCAAAAATTTATACTAAATAAATATTTTTAATAATAAAATACCACATTATATTACGAAGTAATATAAAAAATAAGCATAATATATATCATGTGGATTATAAGAATATAATAAAAAAACTTGATTTTAAAAATACTTTTTAATATGATTGTACTATCATAAATAATTATTTATATACAATCTCAAGGTGAGATGTCCGAGTGGTTTAAGGAGCACGCCTGGAAAGCGTGTATACAATAAAATGTATCAAGGGTTCGAATCCCTTTCTCACCATATACACACACATTTATATCAATTTTTAAAATAATCAAAAAAACATAAAATTATATTTATATTAATAATAGGAGTGTTGGCCATAAACATGATTTGTTATATCTTCTACTCGGGAAATTTCAGAAAAATGTTTCATTAATTGTTTTTCTATACCTAACTTTAATGTAGAGCTAATCATAGAACAACCATTACATCCACCTGAAAATTGTAAAAAAACAACTCCATCACTACTAATATTTATCAAATTGACAGAACCACCATGCAATAACAATGTAGGATTAACTTGAGCAAATAAAAATTTTTGTACATCGTTTTCTAATTGAGAACTATGACGAAATTTTTGTGCTGATTTTGCATAAGGAGCCTTTAAAGTAATTTGTGATCCTAATTCATTTTTAATAAGATCTATACTAGAATTTTTCAAAAAAGGAACCATAGATTTATGAATATAAATATAAAATTCATTAAAAGAAATTTTTTGATCATTTATTGAATCAATATCTTGAAGCTCACAATACGACATGCCACATTCAGCATGTGTAGTTCCTGGAGAATTAATAAAAATTCTAATATTTGTTTCTACTTTTTTTTTGGACAACAAACTAATTATATATTGTTTAGCTGAATCTGATATTGTAATCATAGAATTATTCTGCATAATATGTTATTGTATAATGAACAAAAAGATATATATATAAATCCTATTATATATAAATATATATAAATATACATCCTAAAATTTTTACCCACACTATCTAATGATCAGAATATTCAAAAACTATATGAATAAAAATAAAAAAAAAGTACATTTTTCTGTTTTTGGAACAGGAAAAATTCATTTAATATTATTACATGGATGGGGATTACATTCCATAGTATGGAACAAAATTATTCCAATATTAAAACCACATTTTACATTACATACATTTGATTTACCTGGATTTGGAAAAAATATAAATTCTCCTATAATGACATTTAAACAAATATCTAATTATTTATTAAAGAAAAAAAAAAGAAAAGTTATATGGATCGGATGGTCTATGGGAGGATTACTTGCACACTATTTAAGTCTACAATATCCACATAATACGCTAGCAACTATTTATGTAGCATCATCACCATATTTTATACAAGAAAAAAAATGGCCAGGAGTACCTATAAGTACGTTATACTCTATAAAAAAGAGTATTTTGTCATGTTATAATAATTTTTTAAAAAATTTTATTTTAATACATGTTATTAATACACACCAATACAAAATTTCTAAACTTATAATAAAAGAAAAATTTTCCAAAAAATATCCTAATCCAAAAAAAAAAGCTATTGAAATAGGATATAACTGGTTAACCAAAATTGATTACAGAAAAAAAATATTATGCCCAAAAATTCCAACATTGAGAATATATGGAGAATTAGATAATCTCATACCAAAAGAAACATATAAAAAAATAGAAAATCTATACCAAAAAAAAGACTCTATTATTATAAAAGGAGCTAAACATGCACCCTTTTTATCTCATCCCAAAATTTTTAGTAAAATTATATATAATTTTATCAAAAATAATGTCTAATAGAATTGAACTACCATATACCAACAATATAAATAAAAATATTATTTATTTTTGATAAAAAAATCAAAAAGGAATATCTTCATCATCAAAATCAATTTTTGATGTTGTATCTACTAAATGTGATTTATTTTTAAATTCAGAAGAAATATCTTTAGAAATAGTATTAACATTCATAGATGTAGACAAACCGTCTTCATGTGACACACCTTGTATCTCATTAACAGATGATGATACACTAGTTGTATTTCGTGAACCTAACATTTGCATAGAACCGGTGACACTAACTATTATTTCCGTAGTATAACGATCTAATCCATTTTGATCTTTCCATTTTCGAGTCTGTAAAGATCCTTCTATGTAAACTTGTGATCCTTTTTTTAAATATTGACCAGCAATTTCAGCAATTTTACCAAACAAAACTACTCTATGCCATTCAGTTTTCTCTTTGGTTTCACCAGTATTTTTGTCTTTCCATATATCTGAAGTAGCAATAGTAATATTTACTACAGTTCCACCATTAGGCATATATCGTACATCTGGATGTTGTCCTAAGTAACCAATTAAAATAACTTTGTTTACGCCTCTACTTGCCATAAATTTAACCTAATATGATTTATATCAAAATATAATTATTTAAAATTATACCATAAAAAAAAATAATTTTATTACAATAAATACTTTTATTGAACTAAACTTACACAAAAAAATAATTTTTTAAAAATAACCAATTAAAATAAACGAAACTACATTTTCAAAATTTAATTTTTTAACTTTATATAAATATATTTTTAGATTAAAATAATGATATTTTATTAAAAATATAAAAAAATACCTTTTACCATATAAAAATTATAAAAAACAACATGCAAAAAAAAAATGTACATAAATTTTCTGTTGCACCCATGTTAAAATATACTGACAGACATTGTCTATTTTTTTACAGACAATTAACTAAAAAAACTTTTTTATATACAGAAATGATTACTACTTATGAATTAATAAATAAAAAAAATTTATTTTCAAAAAAACAGGTAATGAATAACGCTCCTATCGCAATTCAATTAGCCGGAAATAACTATATACATTTTAAAAAATGTGCCAAAATAGCATACTTCATGGGATTTAATGAAATAAATTTAAATATTGGTTGTCCTTCACAACACGCTCAATCTGGTAAATTTGGAGTATATTTAATGAATACTCCCAACATAGTGTATCATTGTATAAAAACTATATATTTTACTGTACCAATACCTATAAGTGTAAAAATCAGAATCGGAACTAATAAAAATAATAATTATCAATTTCTTAAAAATTTTATTCAACAAGTATCAAAAAACCAATACTGCATTAAATTTATTATACACGCAAGAATTGCTGATTTACAACTAAATAGTCCTAAAAAGAACAGAAATGTACCTAAATTAAACTATCAATATGTTTATCAAATAAAAAAAGATTTTCCTCATTTAAGGATTATTTTAAACGGAGGAATAAAATCTATTCTGGAAATACAAAAACATTTAAAACATGTAGATGGTATTATGATGGGTCGAGAAATCTATAAAAATCCACTATTATTATGTAAAATAGATAAAGAAATTTTCTCTCGTAAAAAAAAATTCAATTTCAAAAAATTTTTAAAAAAAATGCTCCAGTATACTGAAAAAGAAGTAAAAAAAAACACCAAAATTCTTCACATAATGAAACACATGTTAAATATTTTTTATAAACAACCATATTCAAAAAAATGGAAACAATACATTTTAAAAAAAATACATCATAAAAATGATGCACACAATTTATTTACTAAAATAGATAAAATATTTAATAAAAAAAATCATAATATAATTGATAATTAACAATTATAAATACAAAAAACATTTTATTTAATATATATAATATTTCAAAAAAAGATCATCAAAAAAACTCTTTTATTTTATATGTTCTATATATTCTTTTATTTTTAAATTTTTAATAAAATTAAATATTTAAAATATATAATTATTATCTAAATATTAAAAACAAAATTTTTTAAAAAAACAGAATTTAATATGAAATTATTATTAAAACAACAATTCAAAACATATTTTTAAAAATTTATATAAGAGAATAAATTATTTATGATAGAATCAATAAAAAATAAAAATGAATTCAAAACACCTCCTCATTCATTAGAAGCTGAACAATCTGTATTGGGAGGATTAATGCTAGATAACCAACAATGGGATGTAATTTCTGAATATATTGTCACTGAAGATTTTTATAGTCAACAACATCAATTAATTTTTTGCGAAATGAAATTTCTAATAGAAAAAGGCTCTCCAATTGATTTAATTACGCTCTCCGAGTCATTAGAGCAAAAAGGAGAACTGAACAATGTTGGAAGATTTTCTTATTTAGCAGAAATTTCAAAAAATACACCTAGCATTACTAATATTATTTCTTATGCAGAAATAATACGAGAAAGAGCAATAATACGTGAAATTGTTTCTACAGCACATAATATTGCATATGCAGGATATCATCCCAAAGGACGTACAAGTCTTGAACTACTAGATTATGCTGAGTCTAGTGTATTTAAAATTTCTGAAACACGTTCTGCGGGTAAAGAAGGACCTAAAAATATAGAAAAAATTTTAGATACTACTATTCAATCCATTGAAAAATTGTTAAAAAAACCAAATGATGGAATAACTGGATTAAATACCGGATATCATGATTTAAATAAAAAAACATTTGGATTACAAAAATCAGATCTTATTATTATCGCTGCTCGACCATCTATGGGTAAAACTACATTTGCTATGAATTTATGTGAAAATACAGCAATGTTGTATGAAAAACCAATTTTAATATTCAGTTTAGAAATGCCGGGAGAACAAATCATGATTCGTATGTTAGCTTCTCTATCACGAGTTAATCAATCTAAAATTCGAACTGGACAATTAAGTGATGAAGAATGGAGCAGAATATCGAGCACTATAAATATTTTATTAAAAAAGAAAAACATTTATATAGATGATTCATCTGGATTAACACCTAATGAGGTACGATCTCGCTCAAGAAAAATATATCGAGAAAACAACGGATTAAGTTTAATCATGATAGATTATCTTCAGTTAATTAAAATACCTGCGTTATCTGGTAATAGAACACTAGAAATAGCTGAAATTTCAAGAACATTAAAATCTTTAGCAAAAGAATTAAATATTCCAATTATTGCTCTATCACAATTAAATCGATCTCTAGAACAGAGATCCGATAAAAGACCTGTTAATTCAGATTTAAGAGAGTCTGGTTCTTTAGAACAAGATGCTGATCTAATTCTTTTTATTTATAGAGATGAACTCTATCATGAAAATAGCGAATTTAAAGGTATTGCTGAAATTATTATAGGTAAACAAAGAAATGGCCCTACTGGAACTGTACGATTAACATTTAATGGGAAATGGTCACGTTTTGATAATTATACTAATCAAAAATATCACAATTAAATTAAAAAAACAATACTTAAAATAAATTTCATTAAAAATTATTATAAATAACAATTAATATTTTTTATTAAAAAATTCAAAAAAAATAAATTATTAAATATAAAAAATCAACCATAATCACTAATAATTTTTGTAAAAATATTATTAAAATAATAATTTTATATATCAAAATATCATATACATAAAAAATTATGTATTAACAGTACATTAAACACACTAAAGATAGTAATCTTTACCACATAAAAATTTTTATAGAAAATATCAGATAAATATGTTATATATAACATATATTATATTAACTTAAATTATTTATTTAAAAATAAATATACTAACAAAATTTTTCTGATATAATTTATGATTATCATATGTTTTGACTATGGAATAAAAACTATTGGAGTTGCTATAGCTGAAACAAGAATAAAATCTTCTACTCCTATAAAATCTATAATTAATAAAAAAAACACATTATGGAATAAAATTAATGATATAATCCAATATTGGAAACCTAAAAATATAGTTATTGGATATCCATATTGTATAAAAAAAAACATAAACAAAAAAATCAAAAAATTCAGTTATATTTGTAAAAAAAAATTCAATAAACATGTTTTTTTATATAATGAAAACTATTCATCAAAAGAAGCTCAGTTGTTTTTAAAGAAAAAAAAAAAAAAAAAATATTTGTATACACTCCATTTCAGCTAAAATAATTTTAGATAGTTGGTTACACGAAAATTATTTTTTTAGTTAAAAATCATACATAAAAAAATACATATTTATGTTAATCATTAAAAAAAATATTCTCAAAAAACATTATTTTACTTATGATAGACGTTATGAACAAAAAAAATACACATACATTACCGTCAATTAGCTTATATATTCATATACCATGGTGTATCAAAAAATGTCCATATTGTGATTTTCATTCATATCCACGATCAAACAAAATTTCAGAAAAAAAATATATCAAGCATGTTCTTTATGATTTAAAAAATGATCAAAAAATAATTTCAAATCGAATTATTAAATCAATTTTTATTGGTGGAGGAACACCTAGTTTATTAAAAAGTACTTCAATACTATATTTGTTATCTAAAATAAAAAAATTACTGTCCGTTTCTAAAAATACAGAAATTTCTATAGAAATTAATCCCGATATAGATAAAACAAAAAAAATATTAGAGTATTATCAAGCAGGTGTTAACAGATTTTCAATAGGAATTCAAACGTTCAATTCGTTTTTACTAAAAAAAATAAATAGAAAATACAATAACAAAAAAACAATGGAATTGATTAATTCTACTGAAAATTTATCTAATAGAAATCTAAATATAGATTTAATGTACGGTCTTCCAGAACAAACAGTTCAAAACGTTTTAGATGATCTGTACCAGACTATTCTTATACAACCTGAACACATATCTTGGTATCAGCTTAATATTGAGCCAAATACTAAATTTTATGCACAAAATATATCGCTACCATCACTTCATACTATTAAAATTATGACCATACAAGGAAAAGAATTACTTCACAAGTATGGATATATACAATATGAAATATCTTCTTATTCTAAGAAAATAAAATATCAATGCCAACATAATCTTAATTACTGGAATTTTGGCGACTATATTGGCATTGGATGCGGAGCTCATGGAAAAATAACTCAATTAAACCAGAAAATCATCAGAACCATAAAAACTAAAAATGATACCATATACATGATCGGAAATTATCTTAAAAAAAAATATATTGTTCCAAAAAAAGATATTCCTATAGAATTTTTTTTAAACAAATTTAGACTGCTAAAACCTATACGATATAAAGAATTTGAAAAAAAAACTTATATTAAAATCATAAAAATTAAAGAAAAAATAACTGTTGCTAAAAAAAAAGGATTTCTTCAAGAAAATATGAATTCATGGATAGTTACTTCGAAAGGGAGAAATCAGTTAAATTCATTATTGTCAATATTTTTAGAGTAAAATTCCACTGTATCAAATAATCATTCAACCTGTAAATTTATATTTATAATCAAAAATTTTATTATTTAATAATATAGCTCTTTTTTCAAATTTTGTTTGTATATACGTACTAAACAAAGTAAAAATAGTATTTTTTCCTAACAAACATTTAAATTTGGGATTTTGTGACATTAAATAATATATTTTAGAAGAATAAAGTAAACAGTCTGTAATAATATGTATAAAACCACCGAAAATAATTTTTTTTTCTATTAATTTAATAAAAAAATTATTAATTAATCTTCTTTTATGATGTTTATTTTTAAACCAAGGATCAGGAAAAAAAATTTGCATCATACTAATAGTATTATCTGGAATCATATAGAATAAAACTTCTTCAATATTATGAAATATAATACGTATATTAGATGCTTGAAATATATTAGCGTACCGTATGGCTGAAAAAATACTTCTAGGATACACTTCCACTCCAATAAAATTTATATGCGGATTACTAATAGCTTTTTCCACAAATAATTTACCATCACCAAAACCAACATCTATAATGTATGGTTGATCATTAAAAAAAAAAACAGAATAATCTAAAAAGAAATATTTATTAAAATCAATACCATAAATTTTCCAATATTTTAATATATATTCTTTTTTTTTTTGACTAATACTTCTTCTTATTACATAACTTTTAATTAAAGACAAATTATTTGTATTTTTTTTATTATTTTTATCAAATACATTATTTATTAAAATAGTCATTTTATCTCCAATAAAATAAATAAATTTATATAAAATATCCGTTAAACAAAAATTTTTAAAAAAAATTATTTTTAAAATTTATATATAAATCATTAACTACATTTAAAAAATTTAATTAGGATCAGTATGTTTTTTTCACAAAAAATACTAAATTGGTTTCATATTTACGGAAGGAAAAGTTTACCGTGGCATAAAAAAAATATTTATCAAATCTGGATATCTGAAATTATGTTACAACAAACTCAAGTGAAAACTGTAATTCCTTATTTTAAAAAATTTATAAAAAAATTTCCTACTATAAAATCTTTAGCTAGTTCTAGTATAAATGAAATTTTACATTTATGGAGTGGTTTGGGATATTACCAAAGAGCTCATCGTATACATAAAACAGCAATACTAATTTGCAAAAATTATCATGGAATTTTTCCGAATAATATTCATGAAATAAATAAATTACCTGGAATTGGAAAATCTACAGCAGGAGCAATATTATCTTTTGCATACAATTTTGGATATGCCGTTTTAGATGGTAATGTAAAACGTGTATTAATACGATATCATTCTATTGATATAAATAATATCAAGAAAGAAAAACTAAATAAAAAACTATGGAATTTAATCTATCAACATCTTCCCGTTCATCAATCTAGTAAATTCAACCAAGCTATGATGGACATTGGATCATTTATTTGTACTAGCAAAAAACCTAATTGTTTAATATGTCCTTTAAATTATTCGTGTCAATACTATATTCATGATATGCACTTTACAAAAGAAAAAACTAAAAAAAAAAATAAAATAGGAATATTATTTACAATAATACAATATAAAAATTTTTATTTTTTAATTCAATTAAAAAACACATCCATATGGAAAAAACTTTTTTATTTTCCTTTAACATCATTTCTAATATCAAAAGAAAAATGGGAACAAGCAAAAAAAAATTCAAATACAGTAATTCATCCATTTATACATTACATCAGCAATATCAAATTACATATTTTTACGCAAATAATAAAGATCAAAAAAAAAAAAACATATAATAATATAATACAAAAAAAAATATGGTATAATATTTTTAATCCTCAAAAAATTGGCATTCCTTCCCCAATAAGAAAAATATTTACTTCATTACAAAAACCAGTAAAAAAAAATATGAAAAAAAAATATAAACGCATAATTTTTTGTTTTTTTTTAAAGAAAGAAGAAGAAGGATTAGAATATCCATTTTTCCCAGGAAAAACAGGACAAAAAATTTATCAAGAAATTTCTAAAAAAGCATGGTCTTTTTGGTTGATTCAGCAAACTAAAATCATAAATGAAAAAAAATTAAATATGTTTTTAGAAAAAGATAGAGCTTATATAAAAAGAAAAATGAAAAAATTTTTATTTCATAACAAAAAAAATTAATATTTAAGAATCAATGTTTATATTTAATAAATATTAAATTTTATATAATTTAAAAAAATAAAATCAATTTTAAAAAATATTTTTAATATCGTATTTTGTTTTTTTTGCATGTATAATTAACTGTTTTAATAAAAATAAATTTTCTTTTTTAGCGCGTGATTGTAAATTTTTAATATTATTAATATATTTATGAATAAAAACAGAATTAAATTTACATTGACAATATTTTTTCCAATAATTTTTTTCTTTATCATTTAATAAATAAATAAAATTACGCGCTTTTATACGAAAAAAAATTTCTCCAATTCGATTATCAATAAATTTAGGATACCAATTTATCCATTTTAATGGAAATCGCTTATGTAGCAACAAAAATAACAACTTATCTTCTGAAAAAAAGAAATTATTATATAACATTAAATCTACGTCATGAACAATTTTTTTCGGAGTTTCATAAGAAAAGAAAGATATAATCCAATTTTTAATTGATGTATTATTTTTTAATAAAAAAAAATTTTTTTGACATCGAATATAATTTATTTGAAACCTATTGCAATCACATGGAGAAAGAGAGTTATAAGAAAATAAAAGAGGTGATTTATTCAAATAAATAACTTTAATTCCACAATCAAATAAATTTTTTATAGTAATTTTATGAGATTTAATATGTTTATAAAAATAAAATATTTTTTTCAAACATATTGATAAATCAATTAAAATAAAAGAATTTGGATGATTTGGATGAGATCCTACAATCATAACACAACCTAAATTACTATTTCTAGAGCCAAAATAGCTAGATAAATAAAAAAAAGGTTTGTTATAATTTCTAAAAATAAATGATAATATATATTTTTTATGAGATATTTCATATAAAAATAAAAAAAATTTTTTATTTTTTTTATATAAATGTTTTGCCACTAAAATAGTTGCTAAAACATCTGAACAAGCATCATGAGTATTTAAATGTGTAATTTTGTTTATTTTTGTAATATCAAATAATTTAAAACTAACCATTCCTTTAGCATCACTAGGCCAAATCATGATGTTAGGGTGAAAAACATAAAATGCACGTAAAATATTTAATATATCCCAAGTAAAATTACCATTTTTCCAACTCCATTCATATGGATCAAGTAAATTTCTATAGAAAAGATTACGAGTAATCAGGTTATCAAAACTAATATTATTATATCCTACAATACATATATTTTTTTGGGAAAAAATTTTATAAATTTTTTTAGCAAAAAAATATTCATTAACACCATGTTTTTGAGTATATTGTGGTAATATTTTAGTAATTAAAACAGATTCAGGATCAGGCAAATAGTCTAGAGGAGGATAGCAAAAAAAAAGATTTTTTTTACCAAAATGTTTAAATTCACTATCTACTTCTATACTGCAAAACTGAGAAATCTTATCTAAAGATACATTTTTTCCAAAAGTTTCATAGTCATAAAATACTAAAGTTTTTTTAAAAATATAATCATTACTGTTTTTTTTACACATAAAATATATATTTTAAAAGATAAAGTATATGAGTATATATATATAAAATATAAAATTAATATTTATTTTGCAAATCATATTCATAGATTCTCCCCTGACTGGACTCGAACCAGTGACATACGGATTAACAGTCCGCCGTTCTACCAACTGAACTACAGAGGAATATGTTTAATATATATCATACGAAAAATTATATGTCAATTAATAATATTAATATTTGTTTATATAATATTTAAAATATCAAAAAACAGTTAACTTTAAAAAAAAATATAGATTAGTGCTTTGAATTGTTCTATAATATGTTATTAAAATTAATTTTTTAAAATATAAATACTTTTTATAGGCCCTTTAGCTCAGTGGTTAGAGCACACGACTCATAATCGTTTGGTCGCTGGTTCAAATCCAGCAAGGGCCATATCTTGTAAAAATTTAAATTTAATGCAAACAATTTTTAAAATATTTAAATTGTGTTTATATGTCTGGATATTAATAATATTATATATATATAAATTTTATTTTTTTATTTGGAATAATTGATAATTGAGCAATTTTATCACCAGGATTAATATAAAAATTTTTTTTACTACAATTCCATAAAGACACTTTTATTTCAAAAAAATCAAAAAAATCCACAAAATTAAATGGATTTCCTATTATTATATGATATTTATTATTCATTCTAGTGATAGGTTCAATAACAACACGAGTTTTTTTATCCGAAAGGTGTATAAACAGTCCTGTTGAAATTAATGTTGTTTTTTTAGAAACAAGACACATCTTGTGTTCAAGATGAGCTCTTAAAAAAAAACCTGATAAACCATTACATAAATATTCAGGAAAATTAAAATTTTTTTTGATACTTGGATCTATGAATTTAACATTTATCATCAATACATTTATACACATAAAACAAAACCTACAATTTAAAAAATTTTTATATCGATAAAATTGATACTTGAATTTCAGTAGAAATATTTTTATAAGGAGAAAATATAATAGTATGAACACCTAAATATCGTAATAATCCGTTTGGTAATTTTATTTCATTTTTAGAAACTAAAAAACCGATTTCTGATAAAGTTTTTGTAATATCTTTTACACCAATAGAACCAAATATTTTATTTTTTTTACTAGATTTCATAAAAAAAACAATAGAACCCATCAGCTTCATAGCATCAACTCTTTTAATAGCTTGATTTATCTTTTTAGATTCTTTTTTTTCAGCATACATTCTATTTTGTTCAAAAATTTTAATATTTTTCTCAGTCGCTAACAATGCTTTTGAAGTAGGTATTAAATAATTTCTAGCGTATCCTTTTTTTACAGAAATTAATTGACCTTTTTTTCCTATGTTATTGATAGTATTTAATAAAATAATTTTCATGTAGTATAAACACCTTGAGTATCATTTAAAATCATCATAAAAGAATACTATTTTTATATTCTAATGATGTTGATCAGTATACGGAATCAAGCTAATAAATCGTGCTCTTTTAATTGCGCGAGATAGTTGTCTTTGATACTTTGCTTTTGTTCCTGTAATACGACTCGGAACTATTTTTCCGTTCTCAGTAATATAATTTTTTAAAGTCTCTATATCTTTATAATCTATATATTTAACTCTTTCTGCAGTAAAACGACAAAATTTTCTACGACGAAAATAACGAACCATAATATGTATACCTTTATACTGTATAAAAACAAAACACAATTTTTATTATTAATTTTATATTTTAAAATTAAATGTGATTATTATTAACAAAATACTTTTTATGATTATTTTTAGTAGATATCACTTCTTTTTTTTTATTTTCTTGATTGCGTAAGATAGGAGACATATCTGTGTGTGCTTTATTGCATACAAGAATTAAATTACGAATAATTTTAGAATTAAATTTAAAATGATTTTCTAAATATTTCATACATTCAATAGATACTTCAATATTCATCAGAACATAATTTGCTTTTTGTAATTTATTTATAGAATATGATAAAACACGCTGTCCCCAATTTTCTGAACGATGTATAGTTCCAGATTTAGACAATATAATCTTAGTATAAAAATCAATAACATGCAAAATTTTTTCATTTTTATCTGGATAAATCATCAGAATAATTTCATAGTGACGCACAAATAAAACTCCTTTTTAATATATAAACAACCATTTTTAAATATTTTTTTAAAAAAATAGTTTTTTTTAAAATATCTTTTTTATATAAAATATAAAATACAATACTCTTTTCACATTAAAAATATTCCATTATATTAACATAATTATATTCATGAAAAATATAGTTTTTTAAAAAAAGTTGCATTTAATGTTCATCAACTGATAAAACAACATTTTATTTTTAATATACAAATAATATTTTTATACTATTTTTTATTTAAATTATATAACAATATTTTTTGAATTTTCTTCATTAATACATCTATTTTATTATCTGGTATTAAAGTAATATCTGTCCAATTATTCAACCAAGTTAATTGACGCTTAACTAATTGATAAGTAGATTTAAGTGTGCTATTAATCATTTCTTGATATGTACATTTATTTTGTATATATAGCCACATCTGTTTATAACCAATGCTATTAATAGACGGAAGAGAAAGATTTAAATTTTTATTTTCATACAAATTACGTACCTCTTGTTCAAAACCACGCTCTAACATATAGTAAAATCTTTGTGCTATTTTTTTATATAAAATTCTTTTCTTACAAGGAACTAATCCGAATTGAAAAATTTTATAAGGTAATTTTTTATTAACAGAATTAATTAATGTACTTCGAGGACAACCACCTGAAACAAAAAAGATTTCAACAGCGCGCAAAACTCGCTGAATATCATTCATATGAATTTGTTCACTAGAAAGTGGATCGATTTTTTTTAAAACATCAAACAATTTTTTTTTCTCTCCCAGACATATATTGTTAAAAATATAATTTCTAATAATAGGATTAGATGGTGGTAAATCAGAAAATCCGTCGAGTAATGTTTTAAAATAAAACATAGTCCCTCCTACTAAAAGAGGAATTTTTCCTAACTTTAAAATATTTTCTATTTCTTTTACAGCATCTCTGTAAAAATCAGCGGATGAATAAATTTCTTGAGGTTTTAAAATATTAATTAATCGATATGTATTTTTTTGTAAATCTTTTTCAAGTGGTTTATCAGTTCCAATATTTAACCCCTTATATATCAATTTAGAATCCACACTTAATAACTCTATAATAGAAAAATTTTTTTTTATTTGAAGAGCAATTGCACTCTTACCTATAGCCGTCGGACCCATCAAAAAAAATATCATTGGTTTATTATTCATTATTTTTTATCAATTGTAAAAATATATACCCTTTATAGTTTATACATAGAATATAAAAAAATTTTTTATATATAATATATATTATCATATATATAATTATATTTATATATCAAAACGGAACAGTATAAAAAATTTTTAATATTGATTTAATAATCAAATTACATCCATTTTTTATAAATACTCAGTAATCCTTGAGTAGAACTATCATATAAATTATTAAATTTTTCTTTTAATAAATCACTAAATATATCATTAGTCACTAGTTTTCCTAGTTCAACACCCCATTGATCAAAACTAAAAATATTCAAAATAACTCCTTGAACAAATACCTTATGTTCATACAAAGATATCAAAGAACCTAAATTACATGGCGTCAAATTCTTTAACATAATTGAATTAGTTGGTTTGTTTCCAGGACAATATTTATACGATGTATGTGAACTACAATTTAAATTATTTAAATTAATATTATTATCTATGTTATTTTTGTTACCAAAAGCTAAAGATCTGGTTTGTGCTAAAAAATTTGATAATAATTTTTTATGATGATCATTAATAGAGTTGTGACTCACAGCTGGAATAATGAAATCACATGGAATAAGAGTTGTACCTTGATGCAATAGTTGAAAAAAAGAATGTTGACCATTAGTACCACATTGACCCCAAATAATTGGACTAGTATTCCACGTAACCAAATTACCGCTACGATCTATTGATTTTCCATTAGATTCCATATAGCTTTGTTGTAAATATTCAGGAAATGCGTGCATGTATTCATCATAAGGAAATATAGCTTCTGTTTCTGTTTTAAAAAAATTAGTGTACCACAAACTAATCAAAGCTAAAATAACTGGAATGTTTTGTGATAACTCTTTATTTAAAAAATGTTGATCCATTATATACGCTCCGTACAATAATAATTCAAAATTTTTAAATCCAACAGATAAAGCAATAGATAAACCAGAAGAAGACCATAAAGAATAACGACCTCCTACCCACTCCCAAAATTTAAAAATATTTTCATTAATAATACCAAAATTTAATGCTGCGTTTGTATTTTCACATAATGCAAAAAAATGTAGATCAAGATATTGTAAACAGTTAGTATGAAAAAGACACCAATTTTTTAAATAATTAGCATTACTTATAGTTTCATCTGTAGTAAAAGATTTTGAAGCAATTAAAAAGATAGTAGTTTCTAAATTAATTTTTTTTAATATTTCAACAATATTAGTACCATCAATATTAGAAATAAAATGAATTTTTAGATGGTTTTTATAAAATTTTAACGACTCAGTTACCATGTAAGGACCGAGATATGAACCACCAATTCCAACATTAACTACATCAGAAATACTTTTTCCTGTATATCCTTTCCAACGACCTTGAATAATAGAATCAGAAAAATCTTTTATTTTTTTTAATTCTCTTTTTATATTTATCATAATATTTGTATTGTCTACAATTATCGTATTACTAAATTTACTGCGCAGAGCCGTATGTAAAACAGGTCTATTTTCCGTTCTATTAATTCTATGCCCTGTAAACATACTTTGTATAGCATCACTTAAAAAACATTCTTTAGCTAGCATTAATAAAAGTTGTAAAGTTTGATTAGTTATGCGATTTTTGGAAAAATCTACTAAAATATTATCTTGAAATAAAATAGAATAATTATGGAATCTGTTTTTATCTGTATTAAATAGATCATTTATATGAATATTTTTAATATCATGAAAATGATTAGTTAGTTGCTTCCAAGAAAATGTTTTAGTTGGATTGATATTTTTCATTCTATCCCTTATATTATTTAAATTATTATATATCAATATAGTATACATTTAATGTATACATAATTTATTAAATTATTCAAATATAAATATCGTATATCTTTAAATTATTAAAAAAGATGTATGTTGTTAATTAACGTACTAAAAGTTTTATAAAAAAATATGAAAAACAGCAAAAAAAACGAAAAATTAATCTGGATTGATTTAGAGATGACGGGATTAAATCCTAAAATTCATAAAATCATTGAAATTTCTACTATTATTACAGACAAGTATTTAAATATTTTAGAAATAGGACCTAACATTATAATTTTTCAAAAAAAAAAATTTTTGAAAAAAATGAATGATGAAATATTTTGTATACATAAAAATAACGAATTAATTAAAAATATAAACATTAGCAAGGAAAACGAAAAGAGCGCTGAAAAAAAAACCTTATTATTTTTGAAAAAATGGATTAAAAAAAAAATTTCCCCTATGTGTGGAAGCACGATATCAACAGATAGAGCTTTTTTATTATATCATATGCCAAAATTAGAATCATATTTTCATTACAGAAACTTAGATGTTAGTTCAATTAATGAACTAGCTCAACGCTGGAAACCTAATATTTTAAAAAAAATAAAAAAAAAAAAAATTCATCGAGCGCAGGAAGATTTAATAGAATCAATAATAGAATTAAAAATATATAAAAAATATCTATTTTTTATGTAAAAATAGATATTTTAAAATATATAAAGTATTGTAAATTCTATTTTTATTTAAATAATTCTTGCAAAAAAAAACAATGTTTTATATAATTAAAATATAATATATTGCGGGAATAGCTCAGCTGGTAGAGCACAACCTTGCCAAGGTTGCGGTCGCGAGTTCAAATCTCGTTTCCCGCTCAAAAAAATTTCATAATTTTTGTAAAAAATACAAAAATACGTTATTAATATTTATTTTTTATGTATAAAGATAAAATATTGTATAAATAAATATTGAACACAGCTAAAAAAATCAAAATTTCTTCCAAAAATCATATATTTTTATTAATATCAAAAAACCCTTTAATTTTAAATTTCTGATAAATTAAAACGTTTCTGAAATCTTTGTATTCGACCTTTTGTATTCATACTTCTCTGTTTTCCTGTATAAAATGGATGACATTGTGAACACAAATCAAGTAACATATCTTTCTTTTTAGTAGAAAAAACTGGAATTGTATAACCACACGAACAAATAGCAAAAATTTTTTTGTATTCAGGATGAATATTTTTTTTCATCACATATTCTCCAAAGAAAAATGTAGTATACTATCTAAAGATACCTTTAAATGCAATAATATATTGCATAACATAAAAAAAATCAAAAGTTAATTATTCTAAATATTACATATATTATATGTAATATTTTTTAAAATCAATATTAATTGTATAAAATATTTATTAATTTCATAAAAATAACCTTATACATGTAAAATATATATAACTATATTTAATAAGAGATTATGTTATTTATGACTACAATACTAAGTGTTCGCGTACATGGAAAAGTAGTAATTGGTGGTGATGGACAAGCTACTTTTGGACATACTGTAATGAAAAGTAATGTAAAAAAAGTTCGTTCAATTTATAAAGATCAAGTAATTGCGGGTTTTGCTGGAGGAACAGCAGATGCATTCACATTGTTTGAGTTATTTGAAAAAAAGTTAGAAAAATACCAAGGACAATTACAAAGATCTGCTATAGAATTAGCTAAAGATTGGAGAACTGATAGATTATTGAGAAAATTAGAAGCATTACTAGCTGTAGCTGATAAAAAAAATTCTCTTATTATTACTGGAACAGGAGATGTAATACAACCAGAAAATGATGTTATGGCCATCGGTTCAGGCGGAGCATTCGCACAAGCAGCTGCATATGCTTTAATTAAAAATACAAATTTGAGTGCTTCTACTATAGTAAAAAAAGCCTTAAAAATTGCTGCAAATATTTGTATATATACTAATCAATCATTTACCATAAAAGAAATATCTTCAGAAACATAATAAGGAAATATACATGTCAGCAATGACTCCTCGCAAGATTGTACAAGAATTAAATAAACATATTATTGGACAAGAGAATGCTAAACGTGCTGTTGCTATTGCGTTAAGGAACCGTTGGAGAAGAATGCAGTTAAACTCAGAACTACGCCATGAAATAACACCAAAAAATATTCTAATGATTGGTCCGACAGGAGTAGGAAAAACAGAAATTGCTCGTAGACTAGCAAAATTAGCTAATGCTCCTTTTATTAAAGTGGAAGCTACTAAATTCACTGAAGTTGGTTATGTAGGAAAAGAAGTAGATTCAATCATACGGGATTTAACAGAATTAGCAATAAAAATGATTAGAACACAAAATATAAAAAAGAATAAAAAATATGCAAAAAAACGCGCTGAAGAAAAAATTTTAAAAATTTTAGTACCTATGCCAGATGGTAATAAATGGAACGATGAAAAATCTACAGAAAAACCTAAAGATACAATAAAAATATTTAAAAAAAAATTACGTAAAGGTGAACTAGATAACAAGGAAATAGAAATACAAATCACTTCAGTTCCTTTAGGAATAGAAATTATGTCTCCTCCAGGAATGGAAGAATTAACAAATCAACTACAATCTTTGTTCCAAAACTTAGGAGGCAAGAAAAAAAATCTACGTAAACTTAAGATAAAAGATGCAATGAAATTAATTGTTGAAGAAGAAGCTGCTAAATTAATTAATTTAGAAGAATTAAAAGAAAAAGCAATATATTCTGTAGAACAAAACAGTATAGTATTTATTGATGAAATTGATAAAATATGCAAACATCGATCTTCTACATCTAATTCAGATGTATCACGAGAAGGTGTTCAAAGGGACCTTTTACCATTAATTGAAGGATGTACTGTATCTACAAAACACGGTTTTGTAAAAACAGATCACATACTATTCATAGCTTCTGGTGCGTTTCAAACATCCACTCCTTCTGATTTAATCCCAGAATTACAAGGTAGATTACCAATTCGTGTAGAACTAAATGCATTAACAATAGATGATTTTGAAAGAATCCTTACTGAACCAAATGCATCTATTACTGCTCAATACATTGCTCTAATAAAAACTGAAGGAGTGGATATTGTTTTCACTAAACAAGGAATCCATAAAATTGCTGAAGCATCATGGAAAATCAATGAATCAATGGAAAATATTGGAGCTCGTCGATTGTATACAGTATTAGAAAAGCTAATAGAAGATATTTCGTTTAATTCTAACGAACAATTTGGAAAAAAAATTTATATTGATGAAAACTATGTTAGTCTACATTTAGACAAATTAATGGAAAATCAAGATTTAAGTAAATTTATTTTATAAAAAATACGATAATAAGTATCGTTGAAAATATTAATTAGTAACTGCTATATTTTATAAAAATTGCCTATCTAAAAATTTATGATAGGCAATTATAAAACACTACGTGTAGCAAGTTACTACATATTAATATTAAAAAAATACAACAATTAAATACATGAAATAAAATTAACATTACTCTAAATCATTTATTTTTTCTAAAAAAGATCTCAGTTTATTTTTCCATTTAATCCTTTCTTCTTGTATTATAATATTTTTTTCTTCTATACGTTTTTTTAAAGAATAAAGATTTTTTAATTTTTCTTTTAAGTTTTTATTTTTTAATTTTAAATTTTTAATTTTTTTTTTTAAAGATAAAATACAATCTACTGATTTTTGTACTTTTATTTCTAAATTAGAGAATATTTCTAAAACCATGATGATACCATTTAAATACAAAATATTTATTAATATAATAAAAAATACATAATATATTAATTATAATAAAATTTATAAGGTATAGATATACAGTATAATATATATAATAATTTTAAAAAAACAATTTTTAATATTTATATTTCAAAAAATATCATTAATTATATTATATAAAAATAATCGTTTTATTTAATAAATTTAACAATTATTTTTAATAATCATTACATCAAATTAATGATTATTATAAAAAATTTATTAAATAAAACAGTTATTTTTATATTCTTCTAAACCTAATGTAATATAATAAATTTGTTATTATAGAACATACATAATGAAATATTCTGATATGAATCAATGGCTAAATGTTAAAATTATAAAATTAAAAAAATGGAAAAATAACTTATTTTCACTTATTATACGTGCTCCTATTAATTCATTTAAAGCAGGACAATTTACAAAATTATCATATATTAATAAAAATAATCAAAGAATCCAACGAGCATATTCTTTTTTAAATCCACCTAGTGATCAAAATTTAGAATTCTATATTTTACTAATCAAGAAAGGAAAATTAACACCATATTTATATGATATATACAATTATGAAATTTTCATAGCAAAAAATTCATTTGGTTTTTTTACTGTGGAAGAATTACCTAAAAAAGAAAATATTTGGATGATGGCTACTGGAACAGCATTAGGTCCATATTGTTCTATATTACAACAAGAAAATATATTAAAAAAATTCAAAAAGATAATCCTAATATACGCTGTTAAATATAGTATAGATTTAAATTATCTAAATATATTTAATAAAATCCAAAAAAAATATAATAATAAAATTATTATACAAATAATATTAAGTAGAGAAAAAAATAAAAAATATCTATTTGGACGTATACCTGATTTAATCCATTCGGGAAAATTAGAACAATGCGTTCAAGAACCATTAAACAAAAAAAAATCTCATATAATGTTATGTGGTAATCCAAATATGATAAAAGATACACAAAAAATATTGTTTTCTTTAAAAAAAATGAAAAAACATTTTAGAAGAAAACCAGGACATATAACAAGCGAAAATTATTGGTAAAATTTTTATATTAGTATATAAATTATATATATAAATATAGTACAATTTTTTCGGAATTGATTCCCATTAAAAAAGGAATCAATTCCAAATACATGCAGTAATACATTAAATAATTTTAATTTATATTAATTAAAATATTTATATAATTAACGCACAAAAAATGAATATCTTATTTCTGGATCAGAATTTTTACTAATAATCATAGCAGCACGAACACCATATTGATTAATTTCATCAATATTTTCTGAATAAGAAGACTGTAGATCTGCTGTTTTAGTAACTGCTACTTTATACATATCAGGACCAATTTTATCAATTTCATACGCAAAACGTACATTATCAGATACTCGATATTCAACTTCAGGATAACGAGAAATTAAATTATTCCATGCAGCTTCTAGCACTTCAGGATGTACATAAGTAGAAATTAATTGTTGCTCTTCATAATCTGTGACAGAAGTTTGAAATATATTCATTATATCTGGAGCTTGATTAGAAGGAATTCTGCTACCATTTAAAAAAACAGTTTTATTATGGATATTATCTAAAAATTTTTGCTCTAATCTACCAGTTTTAGTTAATTCTTTAAAAGATTGTTGTAATTTTTGTGAGAATAATTCAGTTTTAGCGGAAAAATTAACAGAATTCAATATATTCCAGTTTATATCAGAATTGTTAAAAATTTCTGGTAAGAAATCTGTAACTCCATCATCTAAACGGTAATATTGAGGTGTACTATGAAAATCAGAATTACTTATTGAATTATCAACATGTTCTTCAGATACAGAAGCATTAGGACAATTAAAAATACCATTATCAAAATCCATAGACGCACAATCAGAATTTTTACTAGAATCTATGATGTTTTCTTGATCATATTGATTATTAGGAGAAATATGCGCTATATACTCTTGATTAGCGTTATTAATAATTGTAATATCAACATTTTTGAAATCTTGATTTTTTAACACACTGTTATTATTAACTTGTTTTATAAGTTCTAAGTTAAAATTCACATTAGATCTTATTGAAGAAACTGATGACATAGCATTTCTATCCTTTTCTATTTATTAAACATAACATATTAATAAAATTAATTTATAAAAATGTTTTTTAAAAACTAAAAATCACAAAAAATAAAATAAATTATATTAAATTCTTGTTATAAAAAACTATAATATAAGAAAATATATTTAAATATATGTTTAAGAATTAAAATATTTATTATATATTTTTAATATTTCACAAAACAATAATCAAAAAATTTAATAATATATAAATTATACTTTATATTAAAAAATCAATAAAAATTTTTGCACATAAAAAATTTTTATATATAATCTTATGTTCCTTATATACTGCACAATATAGGAAAAGTCAAACAATAAATGCATTTCATGCAAAAAAAAATAAAAAAGTTAATTTTTTATAGAGAATTCATATAAAAATTTATGTAAATATAAAAAAATTATAATATTAAGTTTAACTAAAATGTAATCATACCGTCATATACATGCACAGCTTCTCCTGACATATATAAAGAATGTCCTGATAAACCACTCCAAGAAATTGTTAGTTGACCATACAATAGAGTAACAGTAACTTTATTAGATAATATTTTGTTTCTTATACCAACAGCAACAGCTGCACATGCTCCACTACCACAAGCATATGTTTCACCAACATGTCGTTCATATACTCGTAATAATATTTTTTTTTTAGATATTATTTGCATAAAACCAACATTAATACCTTCTGGAAAACAACTATGTGTAGATAATTCACCACCAATTTTTTTAACATCTACATTTTTTACATCATCTACTTGAATGATACAATGAGGATTACCAATAGTAACTACATAAATCAAATAATTTATTCCATAAATAATTATAGAATAACTTGATTGTTCAGAAGTACATAAAAAAGGAATATTCTTTGGAGTAAAAATAGGTTCACCCATATCTATTTTAAAAATATTATTTTTTACATGCTCTAAAAATAGATATCTATTTTTCGTGCTAACACAAATTTTTTTTTTACTAATTTTTTTCTTTAAAAATAAATAATATGCAATACATCTAGCTCCATTACCACATTGTTCAACTTCTACACCATTAGAATTAAAAATTCTATAATAAAAACTAGCTCGCGTACAAGTTGGACGCTGAAGAACTAAAAGTTGATCAAAACCAATACCTAAATACCTATCTGACCATTTTTTTATTAATTGTGGTGAAAAAAAAAATCATGTTGTGTAGAATCAATTAAAACAAAATCATTTCCTAAACCATGCATTTTCGAAAAAAAAACAACATTTTTTTTTAAAAACATATTAAAATTCCTCATTTAAAAAATAAATGTTATAATTAAATTTTTAAAAATTATTCATTAAAAATAATCTATATTAGGTATAATATGCGTGATATTTTATTTCATAAAAAAATCAAAAAAACACTGTTAAGAATAGAAGAAATTTTGAGTAAAAACAACAAGAAAATAGATATTGATTATTTATTATTAGATAATATGCTGGAAATTACATTTTTTAACAATAAAAAAATAATCATTACATCACAAATATTTCTAAAACAATTATGGATAGCTACATCTAGTCAAGGATATCACTTATTATATAAAAAAAGAACTTGGATATGTATACGTTCAAACCAAACAATAAATAAAATTTTAAAAAAAGAATTTTTAATACAGACTAATTACTTATTTAAGTTTAATACTTTAAATGATATTTAAAAAAAATTTTTTATTTCTTTATTATCGGCGAAAGAGGATTTGAACCTCTGACCCACTGGTCCCAAACCAGTTGCGCTACCAAGCTGCGCTATTCGCCGAATTATTTTAACTAATAAACAATTAATAAATAAAAAATATTCATAAAATTAATATTATATATAATGTATTTTTCATATATATGGGGTGGTCAATGGGATTTGAACCCATGACCGCTGGAATCACAATCCAGAGCTCTACCAACTAAGCTATGACCACCAAAAATTTTTATACAAAAATACACATAACTTGCGTCCGACAGGATTTGAACCTGAGACCTTTACTTTCGGAAAGTAATGCTCTATCCAAATTGAGCTACGGACGCAAAAAATTTATTATAAATAACAACAATGTATATACATAATATGTATTATTAAAATAAATTTTTATTATCTAATAAATATTATATATACACTAACTAAAAAAATCTAGTACTTTATCTTTATTTTTATAATAAAAATCATCTGTTATGATAAACTAATAAAAATTATTTTAATAACTTAATAAAAAAATATTATTTTGATCTTTTCATCATATCAAAAAATTCATCATTAGTTTTAGTCATAGATAGTTTATTAATTAAAAATTCCATAGCATCTATTTCACCCATAGGATGAATAATTTTCCGTAAAATCCACATTTTTTGTAGTTCTTCAGGAATAGTTAATAATTCTTCTCTTCGTGTTCCAGAGCGATTATAATCGATAGCAGGAAATACTCTTTTTTCTGCTATTTTTCTAGATAAAGGCAGTTCCATATTACCAGTACCTTTAAATTCTTCATAAATTACTTCATCCATTTTAGAGCCAGTATCAACTAAAGCTGTAGCAATAATCGTTAAGCTACCTCCTTCTTTTACATTTCTAGCCGCTCCAAAAAACCTTTTAGGTCTATGTAAAGCGTTAGCATCTACTCCTCCTGTTAACACTTTTCCGGATGCTGGAACAACAGTATTATACGCTCTGGCTAATCGAGTAATTGAATCTAATAGAATAACAACATCTTTTTTATGTTCTACTAATCTTTTTGCCCGTTCAATTACCATTTCAGATACTTGGACATGTCTAGAAGCTGGTTCATCGAAAGTAGAGGCTACCACTTCACCTTTAACCAACCTTTGCATTTCAGTTACTTCTTCTGGTCGTTCATCTATCAGAAGAACCATTAAAACACAATCTGGATGATTATAAGCAATGCTTTGAGCAATATTTTGCAACAACATAGTTTTTCCAGCTTTAGGAGGAGCTACAATTAAACCTCTTTGCCCACGACCTATAGGAGAAGATAAATCCAATACTCTAGCAGTTAAATCTTCTTTAGAACCATTACCTCTTTCCATTTTTAATCTAGAATTAGCATGTAAAGGAGTTAAATTTTCAAACAAAATTTTACTACGCGCGTTTTCAGGTTTATCATAATTTATAGTATTAACTTTTAATAAAGCAAAATAACGCTCCCCTTCTTTGGGAGGTCTAATTTTACCTGAAATAGTATCTCCGGTTCTTAAGTTAAAACGACGAATTTGACTAGGAGATACATAAATATCATCGGGTCCAGCTAAATAAGAACTATCTGAAGACCTTAAAAAACCAAAACCATCCTGTAAAATTTCTAAAACACCATCTCCAAATATATCTTCTCCACTTTTTGAATGCTGTTTTAATATAGAAAAAATTATATCTTGTTTACGTGTACGTGCTAAATTTTCAAGACCTATCTTTTTACCTACAATAATAAGTTTTGATACTGATGTATTTTTTAATTCGGTAAGATTCATAATAGGAAATTTTTCAATCCATTTAAAAAAATATAAAATATTAATGTACAATAATAAATGTATAATAAATATATATATAATAATGTATGTATGATTCGGTATTTTGAAAAACACAAATATATAGTTCATTAAAAATAATCAAATTATTTTTTTGTTATACTTAATAATCAAAAACAATACTAATAAAATAAAAAATTTTAATGTGACAATTTTTCATCCAAAAAGTTTTTTAGTTCCATTTTTGATATAACACCTATTTTAGTTCCTATGATTTTATTTTTATTAAATAATAATAATGTTGGAATACCTCTAATAGAATATTTTATCGGTATTTTTTTATTCATATCAATATTAATTTTTCCTACAACAATTCGTTCAAAATAATCTTCAGCAATATCTTCTAATACAGGTGATAAAATTTTGCACGGACCACACCAATCTGCCCAAAAATCTACTAAAACACATTTTTCTGAAAAAAATACTTCTTTTTTAAAATTCTTATCCGTTAATTCAATAATTTTGGTTATTTTCATAAAAACCCCAATACATATATTAGATAAAAATCAATATTTTTAATATTATTGATAGTATTTTTATAATAATAATTTTACTAATATAGAAAATATTATTTTAAGTCAGATATTATGTAATTTTTATTACATAGTTTTTTATTACAATCCATATGATATTTAACCCAGTAAATTTCTTTTTTTGGCAATTCAAATAAAAAACGACTCGGTTGTAAATTACTAAAAACACCAAATTTTTTCTTGTTTTTACAAAAACTAAGTAATAATTGTGTTTTTGCACGAGTCATTCCCACATACATCAAACGACGTTCTTCTGTAATATTATTATCTATAATACTTTTTTGATGTGGAAAAGTTCCTTCTTCCATTCCAATAATACAAACAACTGAAAATTCTAGTCCTTTAGAAGCATGTATAGTCATTAAATGTAATTTATCATTTTCTAAATCAGTACGATCGGTATCTAAATGTTCAAAATCACCACACAGAAAATGTATTAATACATCCTCTAATTTTAGAGGTATGGTTGTACTATTACCTACTAATGTTTTATACAACCATTGTGAAAAAAAAACTATATCCTGTATACGTCTTTCAGATATAGTAACGTTATTGTAATAATTAACAACCCAATCAAAATAATTAACATCACTAATTATATAATCTAAAATATTTTCTGGTTTATGTGATAAAAATGAGGATAAATGTAAAATCCATACTATAAAATTATTTAATTTTAATACAACATTTGTTTTTAATTGAACAATCATACGTTTATCTGTACTTGCAGCAAATAAACTAATTTGATTTTCCTTAGCAAAAATTTTTAACTTAGATAAAGTAATTAATCCTATTTTTCGACGCGGAACATTAATAATTCGCAAAAAAGCCAAATCATCTGTATGATTAACAATTAATCTTAAATAAGCTAATAAATCCTTAATTTCCAAAGAACTGAAAAAAGAATGCCCTGCATGAACAATATACGGAATATTTCGATATATTAATTCTGATTCGACAACCTTTACTTGATAATTGCTACGATATAAAATTGCATAATCATTATATTGGTTTTTATAATTATATTTATGTTCTTGAATATATTGAATCATTTGTTGTGCTTCATGAATTTCGTTAAAAGACATAAACACAAAAATTTTATTTCCGTAATCTAAAGTAGAAAATAATTTTTTATTAAAAAAATTAATATTATTGGAAATTAATATATTAGCTGCATGCAATATACATCCAGAAGAACGATAATTTTGTTCCAGTTTAATTACGTCTAAAGAAGGAAAATCTTGTTTCAGTAAATAAAAAATTTTTTGTTGAGCTCCTCTCCATGAATAAATGGATTGATCATTATCACCAACAACTGTTAAATTAGCGTTATAACCACATAATAACTTCATTAATTGATATTGACTAAGATTAATGTCTTGATATTCATCTACTAACAAATATTGAACTTTTTTTTGCCAATTCAATCTTACATAAGTATTATTTTGTAGCAACACAGTAGGTAAAAAAATCAAATCACTAAAATCTAGTATATTGTGTTGTTTTAAAAACAAATCATATTTTTCATATAAAAAAACATATGTCCTTTCTAAAGAAGAATTAATTTTCTTGTAAGCTAATTTAGGAGTTAATAACTTATTTTTCCAATTAGAAATTTGATAAAGTAATTTCTTTAAAAAAAAAACATCATTTTTAATATTAGTATCAGTTAAACTTTTTAAAAGACGCAACTGTTCATCTTCATCAAACAATGTAAAATTTTTTTTTAAACCTAAAATTTTATATTCACTACGAATAATCTGTAGACCTAATGCATGAAAAGTAGATACTGTGACATCTTTAATTTGTTTAACAGTTAATTTTTTACATAAACGATATTTAATTTCTTTAGCTGCTTTATTAGTAAATGTTATTGCAAAAATTTTTTTAGGATCATATTGATATATAGTAATTAATGTTATAACTTTATTAATTATAACACTAGTTTTACCTGATCCTGCTCCAGCTAAAATTAAACACGGATTATCAATTATATGAATAGCTTTATTTTGAAATTTATTTAACATCATAAATATAATGTCTTGAAAATAAGATTTTAAAATTTGTTTTTTATTATTTAATAAATAAAAAATTAAATTTATACATCTTGTTAAAATATTTAAAGATTATAATACATAGTCAAAAAACTATTTAATTATTGTAGACTTCATAATATTCATATATAGACGTAATTTTCTTCCTATTTTTTCAATAGCATGATTACTAACTATATCATTAACATATTGTAATTCTTGATTGCTGATAGATCGATTCTCAACAGATTCTCCTAAATCATCACTACGAATAGTACGCATGAATTTATTTAATATAGGAAGTGCTCGTTCAGAAAATAAATAACTACCATATTCTGCTGTATCAGAAATAACTAAATTCATTTCATACAATCTTTTTCTCGAAATTGTATTAGTAATTAATGGTAATTCATGTAAAGATTCATAATATGCTGAAGCTGGAGTTATCCCTGTTTCTACCATAACTTCAAATGATAATTCTACACCAGCTTTTAACATGGCAACCATTAACACGCATTTATCAAAATATTCATAATCTAGAATTTTTCTTCCAGAATATACATCAGCATTTTCAAAATTAGATTTTTTTAAGTCTTTCCTCCATTGGATTAATTTTTTATCTCCATTTTTCCAATCTAACATCATATTTTCCGAAAAATCACCGGAAATAATATTATCCATATGTAAACAAAACAATGGTTTTAGTATATTTTTTAGTTGTAAAGATAATTGATGTGCGCGAATTTTAGCTGGATTAGACAAACGATCTAACAATAATTTTATTCCACCCTCTTTCATACATTCTGCTAATTTTTCCCATCCAAATTGCAACAAAGTAGCAGAATAATCAGAACTATATCCTTTTTCTATAAGATGTTCATAGCAGGCAAGAGAACAAGCTTGTAGCATACCACATAAAATAGTTTGCTCTCCCATTAAATCAGATTTTACTTCAGCAATAAAAGAAGACTGTAATACTCCAGCACGATGCGCACCTAAACCAAAAGCCCATGCCTTTGCAATATTCAAACCTTTGTTTTGTGAATCATTTTTTTTATGTACAGCAATTAATGTTGGGACACCAAATCCTCTTAAAAATTCTTGTCGTACTTCAGTACCAGGACACTTAGGAGCTACCATAATGACAGTAATATCTGATCGAATATTTTCTCCTTCTTCAACAATATTAAATCCGTGAGAATAACCCAAAACAGAATTTTTTTTCATTAAAGATTGTAATTTTTTAATAACTCGGGAATGTTGTTTATCAGGTGTTAGATTAATTACTAGATCTGCATTAGGAATTAATTTTTTATATGTATCTACAAAAAAATTTTCCTTAATAGCATTTTTCCAAGAATTAGATTTATTTAATATAGAAGATTTTCTAAGAGCAAAAGAAATATTATATCCAGAATCTCGTAAATTAAGTCCTTGATTTAATCCTTGAGCACCACATCCTACTATAACAATTTTTTTATTTTGTAATACTTTTTTTGTCTGTAAAAATTCATGTCTACCCAGTAAAAAACCAGTATGTAAATCTATTAATTTTTCTCTAAAAGAGAGAGAATTAAAAAAATTATTCATGCATATGCTCCGATTTTAAAAAAATAAAACTATACGCGTTACAGTTATTGTATACATACTACGCATACATATATATAATATTTTTATCTATATAAAAATATGGTTTTAATAAAATTAGAATTAATATATTTTTTTCAAATTTCTTACTGCTCCAGTATCAGCGCTGGTAGCAAACATACTGTACATTCGTAAAGAATCTGAAATATTTCGTACACGATTTTTAGGTGTATAAGATTTTTTTCCTCTTTTTTCTTCTAGAATTCTTCGACGCTTTATTTCCTGTACAGAAATTTGTAAAGTTATACTGCGTTGTAAAATATTGATGTTAATTATATCTCCGTTATATATTAAAGCGATTAATCCCTTTGTAGCTGCTTCAGGAGAAATATGACCTATAGAAATACCAGATGTTCCGCCAGAAAAACGACCATCAGTAATTAATGCACACTTTTTATCCAATCCTATAGATTTTAAATATGTAGTAGGATAAAGCATTTCTTGCATTCCTGGTCCTCCACGAGGTCCTTCATATCGGATAACTACTACATCTCCAGAACAAATTTCATAATTTAAAATAGCATGAACAGCTTCATCTTGACTTTCATATACTTTAGCTGTTCCTGAAAATATCATGTTTTTTTTATCAATTGCAGCTGTTTTTACTATACAACCATGAAGTGCTAAATTACCAGTTAATACAGCTAATCCTCCATCTTGACTATATGCGTATTTTTTAGATCGAATACAACCATGGATGCGATCTGTGTCTAATTTAGACCATCGAAATGATTGTGAAAAAGGAACTATAGTTTTAACACCCTGAGGACCAGATGAATAAAAACGAAATATGTCTTTATTAGACATATTCAATATATCATACTTTTCAATGGTTTCCTTTAATGTTAATCCTAATATATTAAATACTGATGTTTTTAATAAATTAATTTTATTTAATTCAGACAAAATACCAATTACTCCTCCAGAACGATGTAAATCTTCCATATGATATTTAGTAGTACTAGGAGAAATTTTACATAAATGGGGAACTATTCTAGATAAGTGATCAATATCTGTCATTGAAAAATCAATTTTTGCTTCATGAGCCATAGCTAATAAATGTAATACAGTATTAGTAGATCCACCCATAGCAATATCTAAAATCATAGCGTTTTTTAAAGTAGAACGCGTTACTAGATTTCTAGGTAATAAACTGCTGTTATTGCATTGATAATAATCTTTTGTATTTTTAACAATAATTTTACCGGCTTGTAAAAATAAATCTTTTCTATCAACATGAGTAGCCAAAATCGTCCCATTTCCAGGTAACGACAAACCAATAGCTTCAGTTAAACAATTCATAGAATTAGCAGTAAACATTCCTGAACATGAACCACATGTTGGGCAAGCAAAATGTTCAATTTTAGATAAAATATGTGGTGAAGTATTTTTATTGGCTCCGTGGGTAATAGCATCAACTAAATCAATTTTTATAATATGATCATCAACTGTTATTTTCCCTGATTCCATAGGTCCTCCAGAAATAAAAACAGAGGGAATATTCAATCGTAAAGAAGCCAGTAACATACCTGGTGTAATCTTATCACAATTTGAGATACATACCATAGAATCAACACAATGCGCGTTAATCATATATTCAATAGAATCTGCTATTAATTCTCTAGAGGGTAGCGAATAAAGCATACCGGAATGCCCCATAGCAATCCCATCGTCAATAGCAATAGTATTAAATTCTTTAGGAATTCCTCCGTGTTTATAAATCTGACTGGACACTAATTTACCCAATTCACGTAAATGTATGTGACCCGGGACAAATTCAGTAAATGAATTAACTACTGCAATAATTGGTTTACCAAAATCTTTATCTTGTACACCGGTTGCGCGCCATAATGCTCTTGCTCCGGCCATATTTTTACCGTTAATAGTTGTTGATGAACGATATTTTGGCATGGAATAAACTCTTTTTGCATAAAATTTAAAAAAATATAATATTTTTATTTACAAAATACTTTTATAAACATATATTTTATATATAAAATATTATTTATTAAAAATTGTATTTAATTATTAAAAAATTTTTTACTTATGATAGGTCAATCTTGGTAAGATACATATATGAAAAATAAATAAAATAATTAATGTTAATATATTTTATAACAATTTAAGTTATTTTCACAGGGGCGGAGGGATTCGAACCCACAACTTTCGGTTTTGGAGACCAATGCTCTACCATATTGAACTACGCCCCTAAAATAGATTTTTAAAAAATATAAAAATTTTATTTCTAAAATATTATACCTGAGAGATACAAAAAATACAACTATCCAAAATAGTTAATATATTTTAAAAAATATTACTAATTATTATATTGCATATTTAATTTTTAAATAATTTTTTTATTTCATAATTTATAATTTATACATAAAAAAATTAAAAAAAGTTAATATTTATTATTAAAAAATCAATTAATACAAACTATATACATATTCATTAAATGAGGTTGTAAAATGAAATTTCCTATTTATTTAGATTATGCAGCTACTACTCCTGTGGATCCCATAGTAAAAAAAAAAATGAATAAATATTATTCTTTAAATGATATTTTTGGAAACCCAGCATCTAGATCACATGAATTTGGATGGAAAGCAGAAGAAGCTGTTGATATAGCTAGACATGAAATTGCTAATTTGATTCACTCAGACGCTAGAGAAATAATTTTTACTTCAGGAGCTACTGAATCAAATAATCTAGCTATTAAAGGAATTTATGAATTTCATAAAAAAAAGGAAACACACATTATCACCAGTCAGATAGAACACAAATCAGTATTGGACAGTTGTCGGTATTTGGAATATCAAGGATGTCAAGTAACATACTTGAAACCAAATAAATATGGTGTTATTAGCATCTCTCAAATTCAAAAATCTATTAGTCGTAACACTTTATTAATTTCTATTATGCACATAAATAATGAAATTGGATCAATTCAAAATATTGAAGAAATCGGTCATTTTTGTAGACGTAAAAATATCTTTTTTCATGTAGATGCTACGCAAAGCATTGGAAAAATAGACATAAATACTCAAAAAATACCTATCGATTTATTATCTTTTTCTGCTCATAAAATATATGGACCAAAAGGAATTGGAGCATTATATATTTGTAGACAACCCAGAATTAGACTGTCTCCTCAAATGCATGGAGGTGGACATGAAAGAGGATTTCGTTCTGGAACATTACCTGTTCATCAAATTGTAGGTTTTGGAAAAGCATGCAAAATTTTAAAAAAAAGAATGAAAACAGATATGTCGCACGCAAAATACTTACGTGATATGTTATGGAATGGTTTATCTAACATTCAAGAAATTTATTTAAATAGTAATTTTAATTATGTAACCAACAACATAATTAATATTAGTTTTAACTTTATTGAAGGTGAATCATTATTAATGGCTTTAAAAAATTTAGCAGTATCTTCTGGATCTGCGTGTACATCAGCAAGTCTAGAACCATCTTATGTTTTACGAGCTATAGGAATAAAAGATGAATTAGCTCATAGCTCTATTAGATTCTCTATAGGGCGCTTTACAACTTCAGAAGAAATTAAATATGCTATAATAGCAATTAAACATGCAGTTTTTAAGTTAAGAAAACTATCACCTCTTTGGGAAATGTTTCAATCAGGTATTGATATGAAAAAAATTATTTGGAATTAATACTTTTACATAGGAAAATTTTAAATTATGGCTTACAGTAAAAAAGTATTAGATCATTATGAAAATCCTAGAAATGTTGGATCATTTCCAGAAAAAGAAGAAAACATTGGAACTAGTTTAGTTGGAGCGCCTGCTTGTGGAGATGTAATGAAATTACAAATCAAAGTAAACCAAGAAAATATAATAGAAGATGCTTGTTTTAAAACATATGGATGCGGTTCTGCTATTGCTGCAAGTTCTTTGATGACTGAGTGGGTTAAGGGGAAAACGCTACAAGAAGCTAACGAAATAAAAAACACTGATATAGCAAAAGAACTAGATTTACCTCCAGTTAAAATTCATTGTTCAATTTTAGCAGAAGATGCAATTAAAGGAGCTATTGCTAATTATCATAAAAAATATAAAAAATAAAAAATATCTAATTTATTAAAAATACGTAGTGCTGAAAATAAATATGCTATATTCAGCACTAGAAAATAAATTCAATGGCATATAACAATTATTATTATGTTTCGTATATTTATATACTTAATATTTTAAAATCATAACTCATTTTTTACAGGTTACTAATGAATTACTTTAATTTATTTAAACTGTCACAAAAATTTAATATTGATAAAAAAAAATTAATAAAAAATTTTTATAAACTACAAAAAAAATATCATCCAGATATGCAAAAAAAAAAAAAAATGAGCACAGAAAATCAATTATTAATATCTATTAAAATTAATCAAGGATTTAATATACTAAAAAACCGATTTACTAGAGCTAGATATTTATTAAAATTAAAAACCAAAAAAATTTTATCACCGAAAGATAACAATTATTATCAAGAAAAAACATTAAAAAAACAATTTAAGTTGCATGAAAAAATACAAAAAATAAAAAAAAAATCAAATTCATATATTCATATTGATAAATTCATAAAAAAATTAAAAATTAAATTAATATTATATTTTTCACGATTTAATCAAAAAATTAAAGAAAAAAAAATAAATTATGCAAGCCAAATTTTTTATCGTATATCATTTATATATAAAATTATAAAGAAAGCTCAAAATTTTAAAAATAAATTAATTAAGGAAAATGAAATACAGTCATGAAAAAAAAAAAAATTATCATAGGAATAGATTTCGGAACTACATGTTGTTTAGTATCCACAGTAATAAATAATAAAATAATAGTTTTGGATATATTCAATAAAAAAAAATTTTTTCCTACAATTGTACATTTTAAAAAAAATAGTACTGCTATAGGTTGGAAAGCTCAAAAATTCTTAAGTACAGACGTTGAAAATACCATTACATCTATAAAAAGATTCATTGGAATTTCATATTCTGAATTAAAAAAAAAAAAATAAATATTCCGTATAAAATATCCACTAATAAAGATAAAGAATTAGTTTTTCATACAAATATAGGAAAAATGACTGTTTCTGATATTATTCAAAAAATTTTTACTTATATAAAAAATAAAATAGAAAAAAATTTTAAAAAATCTATTTGTGGAACTATCATAACAGTTCCAGCTTATTTCAATAATATACAGAAAAAAACAATCCGAAAATCTGCAAAAGTAATTAATTTAAAACTATTACGATTATTAAACGAACCAACTGCAGCTGCTATTGCTTACGGTTTAGAAAAAAAAAGAAAAGGATTTATTTGCGTATATGATATAGGTGGAGGAACATTCGATGTATCTATTTTAAAAATATCAGAAGGAATTTTTGAAGTTCTTGCAACTAATGGTGATTGTCACTTAGGAGGAGATGATTTTGATAATTTATTAGCTCATTTTTTATACTCTAAAATGAAAAAAAAAACCAAAATTACTGATGTTTTGTTTAAAGAATTGCTTATTATTGCTGAAAAAGTTAAAATTCAATTAAGTAAAAAATCATCTGTTACAATTAAATTTTTACATTCAAAAATAAATTGTTCAATTTTAGAATTTAATGTATTAATTTATCCTTATATTAAGAAAACACTAAATATATTAAAACAAGCATTACAAGATGCTAATGTTAAAAAATCAAATATAAAAGATATAATTTTAGTTGGTGGATCCACTTATATTCCATTAATTCGTAAAAAAATTCACAATTTTTTTAAAAAGAAAACTTTACAATTACTTAATCCAGTAGAAGTAGTTGCTCATGGAGCAGGATTACAAGCAAATTTTTTATATCACAAAAAAAACAAAAGTATTCAATCAATATTATTATTAGATATAGTCTCTATTTCTATAGGAATTGAATTATTAGGTGGAATTATGGAAAAAATGATAATAAAAGGATCAAAAATACCAACTGAAGTAGTAAAAATATTTACTACATTTAAAGACAACCAGACAGGATTTTGCATAAATATTTTTCAAGGAGAAAGTAAATACGTAAAAAATTGTACACTACTTAAAAAATTTAAAATTCAAAAATTGCCGCCTAAAAAAGCAGGAGAAATAAAAATAATGATTGCATTTCGTATAGATGCAGATAATTTATTATCTGTAACAGCGCAGGAACAAATATCTAAAATTAAACATAGAATCCAAATGGACACTGTATATCACAAAAAAAATATCAATAAAAAAATTAATACACATTAAATTATTAAAACTACTCAAAAAAAGATATAAAAAAATCAAAAGATTTTTTATAATAAACGTAATAATTATATTACATTAATCATGTTAATTATGGAGAGACGGTATGCCAAAAGTAATCTTTTATCCTCATAAATTTATACTACCGAAAGGACTATCAGTACAAGGAAAAACTGGAGAAACAATTCTTGACATAGCTTTATTTAATAAAATTAAAATGGAACATGCATGTGAAAAATCATGTGCATGTTGTACATGTCACTGCATTATCAGAAAAGGTTTTTCCTCTTTATCGCCGTGTCAAGAAAATGAAGAAGATTTATTAGATAAAGCATGGGGTTTAGAAAAATATAGCCGATTAGGGTGTCAAGCTCGTTTAGGAAAAGAAAGTATAGAAGTAGAAATACCATTATATCATGTAAATCATGTCAATGAATAAATTAAATTATCTTCAATTTTTTTTATGAATATAAGGATTAACACTATTTTTAAAAAATAACTTTATGGGTGTATTCTGGATTTGTAAGTTTCTTTGAAAAAAATGCATTAAATATTTTTTATATGTTAACGGTATATATTGTATTTGTGTACCGTGAATAATAATAAATATTGGATTTTTATTTCCAAAATGTGCATATTTTAATCGTATTACTTTTCCAGTTATACCCGAAGGTAAAGGATGTTGTAAAACTGCTTTATTTAAAATTCTTGTTAAGTATGATGTACTGAAATTTTTTAAAGATTCTTTATAAATAATATTTATTTGATTTAAAATTTTATTTAATCCTATTTTATATAATGCAGATACATAAATAATAGAAATATTTTTAATAAATTGTAAACGATTATAAATAAAATTTTTAATCTTTGTTTTTTGGTGAGGTGGTATTAAATCCCATTTATTAAGTACAATAAAAAAAGATTTTCCAGATTTAATAGTACTATTTATTATAGATAAATCTTGCGCGCATACTCCTATAGAAGAGTCTATTACTATACCTACTATTTGATTCAATTGAATAGATTTAATAGAATTTTTTTCAGATAAATACTCTAAAAAAGTATTTTTTTTATTTGTTTTTTTAATTCCTGCAGTGTCTGTAAAAATATATTCAATATTTTTAATATATAATGAATCTTTTATAATATCTCTTGTTGTTCCTGGAATAGAACTAGTAATCATTCTATTTTTATTTAATAAACCATTAATTATACTGGACTTACCTGAATTAGGTTTTCCTAAAAAACAAATACTTACACAAACTTTAGGTTGTGATGAATCATATAAAATTTTTTGATTGTAATCATTTTTAAAAAATTTTTTATAAAACGTCCATATTTTTTTAAAAAAATCAGATATTCCGATACGGTGTAGTATAGAAATTTTACATATTGTTTTAATTCCAAAATCATAAAAATCAATTATATTACTATGTAAATTTTCTCTATCAATTTTATTTATTAATAAAAAAATTGGTTTGTTTGTTTTTCTGATTTTTTCTAGTATAAAAAAATCTAAATTGTTTATTCCTGTGTACGCGTCAACTACAAAAATCAAAAAATTCGATTCACGTACTGCTATTTTTGTCTGTTTATACGACTCTATTTGTATAAATTCTTTTCTTTCTACATATTCAATACCTGATGTGTCAATAATACAAAATTGACGATTTTTAAGAAAAAAAAAACCATAATTTCTATCTCTTGTAGTCTGTACAGTATCACTTACAAGAGAAGAATTTTCTCGTGTTAAAAAATTAAATATACTAGATTTTCCTACATTTGATCTACCCACCAAAGTTATTTTTAGGGTCATTACTGCGATCTCTTTTTTAACAGAATAAATTTTTTGTATTGTTGAAAAAAATCGTTCCATTCACTATTATTAACTGTTCTAATAATATCTAGAGCAGAAGAAAAATCTTTTTTCTTAACATAAATTTTTACTAAATTTAGTTTGATATATAAAATCAAATTTTCTTCTTGAGTAATAAACAAAGTTTTTTTTAAAATATTAATAGCTTGCGTATATTTTTTTTGTGAAAAAAATTGTTTAGATAAATTAATACCAACTAATATAGAATATATATTTTTATTATTGTTAAAAAATTTTTGTTTAGTACTAATTAAGTCAACTTTCTTTTTTTGCAAATTATCTGCTATTTCTTTAAATTCTTCAATATTTTTATTATTGTTTTTTAATTTATAATTTCTTCCCATTACAATTGTACAGATTGATAATGAAAATAAACCCACACAAAAAAACAAGTAAAAATACTTTTTTAAAAAAATCATAAATTTATTTTTTTTCATATATATTAACACTAATTTTCTCAAGAATAAGTCATTTTTAAGTTATCAAAAATAATAACACATTTTTTTTATTTTTCCAAATGTTTTTAAGATATTTTAAAATACATTTTCTTTTTTTTTAAATCATGGTTTTCTAATTTTATTTTTTTTTTGATTTGGTTTTATGTTTTACATGATTTATTTATACATTTGTTTTATTTATGTGTCTATATGTTTTTGTTTTTTTATTTATATAAATATATATATAAATATATAAATATATATATAAATATATAAATATATAAATATATA
>NZ_LR217693.1 GCF_900698845.1 Buchnera aphidicola (Cinara cf. splendens/pseudotsugae 3390)
AAATATATTTTGATATTGCTAAAAAATATTTGACAAAAGATAGATGCAAAATAACCTTTAAAAAAAAAAAAAAGAAATAATACATTTTATATAGTATACTGTAATCCTAATAAATTATTTTTAGAAAATATAAGAAGATTAACGATGAAAAAGTCATTTAATATAGCTGTACTTCCGGGTGATGGAATTGGACCTGAGGTTATGTTAGAAGCATATAAAATTTTAAATGTTATTAACAGCCAATCAAATTATAAAATAAACACTCGTGAATTTGACATTGGCGGTATAGCTTTTGACAAATTTGGAACTCCTTTACCTAAAAAAACACTAGACGGTTGCATGAATTCTGATGCAATTTTATTCGGATCAGTAGGAGGAAAAAAATGGTCTTGCCTATCTAAGAACAAGCAGCCCGAAAGAGGCGCCTTATTACCGCTTAGACAATTTTTTAATTTATTTATTAACATTAGACCTGTTAAACTAATTACTGCTCTAAAACAGCTTTCTCCGCTGCGAGAGGATATAGTAAACAATGGATTTGATATCTTATGTGTTCGAGAACTTATAGGTGGTATATATTTTGGATTGCCTAAAGGTAGAAATACATTTAATAAAAAAAACATTTCTGCTTTTGATACAGAAATTTATTCTACTAAAGAAATTGAAAGAATTGCAAAAGTTGCTTTTTCCTTGTCCCTAAAGAGGCGAAAAGTTGTTTTTTCTGTAGATAAAGCGAATGTTTTGGAAAGTTCAGTTTTATGGAGAGAAGTAGTTACTTCAGTATCTAAAAAATTTCCAGATGTTGCATTGCATCATTTGTATGTTGATAATGCTGCTATGCAACTTATAAGAAATCCTAGTCAATTTGACATCTTACTATGTTCTAATATGTTTGGTGATATTTTATCTGATGAATGCGCGATATTAACTGGTTCAATTGGAATGTTACCTTCAGCCAGTTTAAATAAAAAGTTTTTTGGATTATTTGAGCCAGCAGGAGGATCAGCTCCCGATTTAAAAGGTAAAAATTTAGCTAATCCTATTGCTCAAATTCTTTCTCTAGCTTTATTATTTAGATACTCATTAAATTTAAACAATATAGCTGAAAATATCGAGTTAGCTGTAATAGAAACTTTGAAAAAAGGATATCGTACAATAGATATTTCGGATGGTAAAAATTATATATATACTACTCAAATGGGAACTAATATTGCTAAAAAATTATCTGAGATAATAAAATAATGAATACAACATTATATCAAAAAATATTTAATTCACATTTAATACATAATGAAAAAAACATCACACCAATTATTTATATTGATCTTCATTTAATACATGAAGTAACTTCCCCGCAAGCATTTAATGGCTTGAGAGAAAAAAACAGATCAGTGCGTAGACCCCAACAAACATTCGCAACTATGGACCACAACGTCCCCACTCTCTCTAGAGAGGTTAGTCATTCGACTAAAATGGCAAGATTACAGATGTCAACTTTATTGAAAAATTGTCATGATTTTGGTGTTTCTTGTTATGATTTAAAAAATATAAATCAAGGTATTGTACATGTTGTAGGTCCTGAACAAGGTATGACTCTTCCTGGTATGACGATTGTTTGTGGGGATTCACATACGTCAACGCATGGAGCATTTGGTTCGTTAGCTTTTGGAATAGGAACTTCTGAAGTAGAACATGTTTTAGCTACACAGACATTACCACAAAATTATATGAAGAATATGCGTATATATATTTATGGAAACTTGAAAAAAAATGTATATTCTAAAGATGTTATCTTAAAAATCATAAATCAACTTGGTACTTCTGGTGGATCTGGTTATGTAATTGAATTTACTGGTCCTATTATAAAAAATATGAGTATGGAAAGTCGAATGACTATTTGTAATATGGCAATTGAATTAGGTGCAAAATCAGGGATTATTCAACCTGATAATATTACTTATGAATATTTAAAAAATAAAAATTTTGTTCCTAAAAATAGATCCTGGAAAGAATATACGAAGTTATGGAATTCATTAAAATCTGGATCAAAATCTTTTTTTGAAAAAGATGTATTAATTAACATATCAAATTTATCTCCACAGGTAACATGGGGAACTAATCCATCACAAGTTATTTCTATTACAAATAAAATTCCAGAATTGAAATCTTTTAAAGACAAAAATGCATTAGAAAATGCAAAAAAATCATTAGAGTATATGGGTTTAAAACCAGGTTCTAGTTTAATTAATGTACCAATTAATAAAGTATTTATTGGTTCTTGCACTAATTCTCGTATTGAAGATTTACGTGTAGTAGCTTCAGTAGTAAAAAATAAATTAGTTGCGGATAATGTAGAGGCATTAATTGTTCCTGGATCGGGACTAGTAAAAAAACAAGCTGAAAAAGAAGGTTTAGATAAAATTTTCAAAAAATCTGGTTTTCAATGGCGACATGCTGGTTGTTCTATGTGTTTAGGTATGAATGAAGATCAATTAAAACCATATGAAAGATGTGCTTCTACAAGTAATAGAAATTTTGAAGGAAGACAAGGTTTGAATGGTCGAACTCATTTAATGAGTCCTTGGCTAGCTGCTCAGACAGCTTTATATGGAAAATTTATTAACGTTGATAATTTTCTTTAATAAACTTTTAGGATAATTTTATTATCATGCAAAAATTTACACAACATGTAGGTATCATAGCTCCTTTTAATATATCTAACATTGATACTGATGTAATTATTCCTAAACAATTTTTACAAAAAATTGATAAAGTTGGATTTGGTAAAAAATTATTTTTTAATTGGAGATTTTTAAATTCTAGTGGTACATCAAAAAATCCTGATTTTATTTTAAATAAAAAAAATTACAGTAAAGCTAGCATTTTATTAACTCGTAGTAATTTTGGATGTGGTTCATCTCGAGAACACGCTGTATGGGCTTTAATGGATTATGGTTTTAAGGTAGTTATTGCGCATAGTTTTTCTGATATTTTTATAAATAATTGTTTAAATAATCGTTTATTGTTGATTTCTTTATCTAAAGATATAATAGATAAATTGTTTTTAATACTAAAAAAAAAAAAAAATGTTTTATGCATGATCAATTTATTAAAAGAAACGATTATTGTTGATAATTATTGTGTTAAATTCATGATTGATTCTATTCAAAAACAATCAATCATGTATGGATTTGATAGCATTGATTATACTCTAAAACATGAAAAAAAAATAAATTTTTATGAAAAAAATCATTCCATTTATAATTTTTATTAAAAATATATTTTATTATATATTATTAAATTAAAATAAAAAATTTCCTTCAGATAGTTTATTTTTAATAGTGAAATTATCTGAAGGAAAATAAATTATAAATTATTATATTAATTAATTGGTGAAAAGTGTATGAAAGAAAAAATAATTATTCTTGATACAACATTACGTGATGGTGAACAGGCTTTGCAGGCTAGTTTAAACTCAAATGAGAAAATTCAAATTGCCTTAGCTTTAGAACGTATGGGTGTAGATATTATTGAAGCAGGTTTTCCTATTTCATCACCAGGAGATTTTAAATCAATACAATCTATTTCCAAAGTCCTCAAAAAAAGTAAAATATGTAGTTTAGCTCGTTGTTTATTTAAAGATATTGACATAGCTGCACAAGCTATGAAATATGCTCAGGACTTTAGAATTCATCTTTTTTTAGGGACCTCTAACTTACATATATCTTCTAAATTAAAAAAAAATTTTAATGAAATCATAGACATGGCAACATCTTCTATTATTCAAGCAAAACGTTATACAAATGATGTTGAATTTTCATGTGAAGATGCAGGAAGAACTTCTATAGATAATTTGTGTAGTATAATTGAAGCTGTAATAGAAGCAGGGGCTACCACTATTAACATTCCAGATACAGTTGGATACACTACTCCCACACAATTTAAAAATATTATTTGTTCCATATTTGACAGAGTAAAAAATATACATAAAATCATTGTTTCTGTTCATTGCCATAATGACTTAGGAATGGCTGTAGGAAACTCTATCAGTGCTGTTGAAGCTGGAGCTAGACAAATTGAAGGAACTATGAATGGCTTAGGAGAAAGAGCAGGAAATACAGCTTTAGAAGAAGTAATTATGGCATTAAATGTACATCAAGATGTTTTAAAAAAATATACTAATATTAATCTTAAGGAAATTTATAAAACGAGTAAAATAGTTAGTCAATTTTGCAATATGCCTATTTCAGCAAATAAAGCAATTGTAGGAAAAAATGCGTTTTCACATTCTTCTGGAATTCATCAAGACGGTGTGTTGAAAAATCGAGAAAATTATGAAATTATCGATCCAATTTCTATTGGATTAAATCATTGTAAATTAAATTTAACTTCTCGATCTGGAAGAGCAGCTGTTAAACACCACATGCAAAAAATGGGATATAGAAAAAATGATTATAATTTAAATGAATTATATGTTGATTTTTTAAAATTAGCTGATAAAAAAGGACGAATTTTTGATTACGATTTAGAAGCTTTAGCATTTTTTAAAAAACAACAAAATCTTCGAGAATATTTTAAATTAGAATATTTTGATGTACAGTCTAAATTATCAGGTTTATCTGTAGCATCTATTATTTTGATGTGTGGAACTGAAATAAACATTCAAAAAGCTACTACTAGTAATGGTCCTGTAGATGCAATTTATCAAGCCTTAAATAAAGCAACCTTATATTCTATTATTTTAAAAAAATTTCATTTAGTTGCTAATGGTGAAGGTAAAGATGCTTTAGGAAAAGTAGATATTGTTGTACAGTACAAATCGCGTAATTTTCACGGAGTAGGTTTAGCCACCGATATTATTGAAGCATCAGCACAAGCAATGGTAAATGTATTAAATTACATTTGGAAATCTACACAAATTAACAAAGAACTTGAAAAGCTCTATAAATGATTTTTTCTAAGAAAAAAAATCATTTCTTTTATATAATAAAAAAGCAATTTTTATTTAATTTATACAATAAAATTTTAAATAATATTTATTTTTATACAAAAAATATATAATTATTGATAATTTCATAACAATTTTATTACAGGTTATTCATGTCAGAAAGAAAATATGTATACAATCCATATCCACAGTTTATTCAACCGGAAAATCATAGAAAACGCCCTATTTTTATTCGATACGCTATGGAACGTTCCGCAACAATTGACGTTGCTCATAATAAAATTTATTTATCTATCTGTAATTTTAAAAATCCTATTACTGGACGATTCTTACCACGCAAAAGACGTTTAAATGAACATCGTGCTCGGGCTCTTCGAGCTATGATACAAGCCATGCTATATTACTTTAACATAACCTCTACTTTAGTTATGGCTTCCGTAGAGAGACTATCAGACGTGTGTGGTTTATCTACATATTCTAGTGCGGGTAATAAATCTATTACTAGAGCCTCTCGATTAATTACAGAATTCATGGAACCAATCGGATTAATTTGTTGTCAAAAAGTATGGGATAAAATTTTAGGAATGTATATTCCTAAAATTATATTATTACAACCTTTGTTTTTCATGTTGTTTGATATTTCTCAATCGCAACTAATACAAATTAGAATTGCTCAATTACAATGGATAAATATTCAAAGAATATACAATAGAAAATCTCAAATAACGCTTTTTGAAATTGAACAAAGAGCAAAAGATAAGTATATTCAAAGAGCTTTTTGTTTTAGGAACTCCAAACATATGTTCAGTAAACAACAAAAAAAAGCTATAGAAATAATTCGATTAGAAAAAAAACATGCTCATTCCCACATTTTAAAAAATTTAATAAAAAGGTATTCAATTGAAGAACTGTGTTCTATAGGTTTAATTAATTTAAAAAGAAAAGTTAATCTAGAATATTTAAGATTAAAAAGATTAGCTAAACATTCAATTCCTTAATTTGATTTAATAT
>NZ_LR217694.1 GCF_900698845.1 Buchnera aphidicola (Cinara cf. splendens/pseudotsugae 3390)
TTATGCATCTATCGTAGTCAACGTGCGTCAATGCATTAGTTCATGAAAAGAATGATCTTGTTTGTCCATTCAGTTAGAAATTAAAAATCAATAAAATCTCTTTATTTTAGTCTAAAAAAAAAGTTATGCACAGAGTTATGCACATAACTTCTATTCATTGGTTCAGCAATATTGAAAAAAAACTGCAAGTATGGTTTTTTAATTCATAATTCAATAAGTTTGACGCAACCAAGTGAGTGTGTTCTGCAGTATATTGGATCCCAATGGTGTTAAAATAGATTCAGGATGAAATTGTAAACCACAAATACGGTCATATATATGTTTCACCGCCATGACTGCTGTTTTGCAGCGAGCATTCACACAGAGAGTAGAAGGAACAGAGGTACACAAAAGAGAGTGGTACCGAGCTACCACTAGTGGATTAGGTAGAGTAGAGAACATATCCTTCTGATCATGTAGAATACAGGATGTTTTTCCATGCACAATGTCGGATGTTGCATCCACTTGACCTCCATACACACATACAATTGCTTGATGTCCTAAGCAAATACCTAGTACTGGGATTTTTCCTTTTATTAAGTCAATTAATTCCAGCATACATCCTGCTGTACTCGGTGTACCTGGACCAGGAGAGAGCACTACAATAGGATGATCCATACTTTCAAGTACTGAAATGAGAATAGGTAACGGTGTAGTATTGCGATACACTGCTACTGTTTGACGAAATGTTCGTAAAGAATCAACTAAATTATATGTAAATGAATCTAAATTATCTAATAAAAGAACGTCGGACACAGTTTTATTCTCCTACATCAATACGATGGGTATTACAAATAGATTGTAAAACAGCACTAGCTTTATTTTTACCTTCTTCTATCTCTTCATGAGTGATAGAATCATATACAATACCTACTCCAGATTGTACAGTTGCTATATTTTTTTTAACAAATGCTGAACGAATGACGATGCATGCATCGAACGATCCGGAACCAGTAAAATATCCCACGGAACCTCCATATGCTCCTCTATTCACATTTTCATGTTGTGCAATTAATTGCATAGCACGCAATTTAGGAGCTCCAGTCAACGTACCCATGTTCATACAGGATTGATAAGCATGAAAAACATCTAAATTATCCCGTAAAACTCCAGTAACAGAGGATACTAAATGCATAACATGAGAATATTTTTCTACATCCATTAATCGCGATACAAAGCGACTACCTGTTCGACATACTTTTGCTAAATCATTACGTGCTAGATCAACCAACATAAGGTGTTCTGATAACTCTTTTGGATGAGTACGTAACGATAGTTCAAGACGATTGTCTAGATCAAGGTCTATGTTTCCATCTGCATCTAGACCACGTGGACGAGTTCCAGCAATAGGATTTAGTTGAACGATACGACTATCAGGATTGTATTGTAAATAACTTTCAGGTGATGCTCCAAATAAAGTAAACTGGGTATCCTGCATGAAAAACATGTATGGACTCGGATTCATATGCTTCAAAACAACATACGCAGAGAAAGGATGTGCGCATGTACAATAAAACTGACGAGAAGGAACCACTTGAAATACCTCCCCTTTTTTAATAAATTCATGCATACGATCAATAGTTTTTGCATATGTAGAATCACTCATATTGCTCTTTACTCGTGTTTTTTCAGAAGAAATCGGAACTTTTAGATCAATCGAAGACGCAGGTCTATTTTTCTTCAGTATATGGTGTAATTGCTGCATGCGTGTATGTAGACGACGTCTTTCTCGGTGATCACAGGTGAACACATGCACCTGTATCTGTGTATTTTTTTTATCGTGATCAAAACTCACCATGGACTCTGCTAGATAAAAACACAGATCAGGACAGGGAGCACATTCATTCATATGAGGAATATATTCGAATGAATGGATTAAATCATAGGACAGTAATCCTCCACAAAACAGCGATTTCATCGATCCATGAGCCGCTCGTACTACCTGTTTCAACCAGCGAAAACAATCGAAAACAGATGGATACAATAATCTTTTATCCTCTTCAATATGAGCAGTATTCAATGAAAATTGCATGATTCGAAGATATTCCGTAGTTTTTAAAACAACATTTGATGGGACCACACTGTCTAGTTGTTTCAGAAGGGAGACGCCATTTTTTGACAGTGCTCTGATTTTTAATCTATTGCGTACCGCCGTGATACGTAAAGCACTATCCACAATAATGGTACTAGTCGTTTTCTTTTTAGTGCTGGTTTCAGAGGACTCCAATAATAATGTATTTTTCTTTTCTGCACATATTTTGTGGAATATTTCCGTTGGATTCTCGGCATACAAAAGGTCCTCTTTCCAGGTAGTGACGGTATATAGTGTAGGCATAACTGTTTCCTCATGTAGATAAAAACAACAAAATGAGAATGCAGTACAATTGCATCTATTTGCAGATGAAAAAGATCACTGATTTATTGAATACAGTGTACATGCGGTATATTTAAGATAGTTTTCATAACATTCATGGTCACGGTATCAACATATATATTGTTGTTACAGTAATAACATATATATTATGCATCTATCGTAGTCAACGTGCGTCAATGCATTAGTTCATGAAAAGAATGATCTTGTTTGTCCATTCAGTTAGAAATTAAAAATCAATAAAATCTCTTTATTTTAGTCTAAAAAAAAAGTTAT